>JAHQXB010000166.1 GCA_029856435.1 Candidatus Jordarchaeia archaeon | reverse complement strand
AGACGCCGTACTGGAGAAACTCAAACCACCAGACATGGAACAGATCTAAGCCGCGGTGAACGAGTACTGTACCAGAGCCTCAAACAACACCCGATTCAGAGGAGAGATGAAGCAGAGGAAAACACTACTGGCCATCGACTGCGTGATGAGCCCTACTATGGAGGTTCTCAGTCAGAACATGTAATCACCGAGAGGAGGGAGGGCACTAACGCCAATAGTGTTCGAAAAATTGGGTTGAGGGAGCGGAATGGGCTTATCTGGAGGCTTGTTTGCGCACTTTAACTCGTTTTTCTCGCCAAAAACAGCCACAGAGCACATAATTTTCCCTTAAGTAAAAACGGCTAAAAACATCTTTCGAACAGTATTGGGGTGATGTAGAATTGTTCGGTTTCGTCTCAAAAAGGGGTGTTTATAGGGCTTCTTTCACGATTTGGAGCCTTATTAGAGAGATGGAACCGAATAAATCTGCATCACCCAGTATTGGCACCAGCGCTTCTTTTAGGTTTGTAACTGCCTACATCTGCGAGGATGGATACCTCTACAATCTGGGAGAAGTGGTAGAAAAAGGGGGGACAAGGTGGCGGAAATCGTCCTAAAACTGGTAGAACAAGCCCAACGCCTGGTAAAAATAGGCCTATTGGTGCTGGACGGAGGCTTCTACGACACAAACCTGGTGAAGGAGCTTGACCGCGGGGGGATAAGATTCATAATCTGGGGCCAGTGAATGAGCCCGTAAAAAGGCTGGTTGAGGAGAACAACCTTCAACCCTTGAGGGGGGTGAAGGCAGATTCAAGTATACTATGCGCTGCGATGAGTCTGGGGGACGCTGCGAGCATGAGGTCTGGCTGATCATCTGCCGCAGGTATGGCGAACTCACATTTCTGATTGCGGACAAGGGACTCCGGGCGGGGAGTGGTGTGTGTGGTTGTTGCCTTCAACTCCCGGTTCGGCGTAGAGCCATCCTGTCGGGATGGGAGGTGGTTCCGCTGCCGTACTATGTCAAACAGGGACAACTTTTGGGCGGCGGGTGTTCTTTGTGGGAAT
Source organism: Candidatus Jordarchaeia archaeon (assembly GCA_029856435.1). GTDB lineage: Archaea > Asgardarchaeota > Jordiarchaeia > Jordiarchaeales > Jordiarchaeaceae > Jordiarchaeum. The sequence continues at coordinate 13,070 of JAHQXB010000166.1, read as the reverse complement.
CATATTGTAGAACTTTCTCACCCTCCTCCTCAGCATATCAAAGTAGTGGGGGGAGAACGCCTCCAGAGGCCCAGCGCACCATCCACATCCTCGTATTTGGGACCGTGTTCTGCTTCTACCCCCAATATAACCATTGATGAAAAGTTAAAAATGAGGTGATAAAAATATAAAAACAATTAACAATTCGAAAGTACTGAAGGGGGGTTATTAAGCTCATTTCGCAGTTTAAAGTCCCACCAGAGAAGTGGAGACAAATAAATTTACGTCACCAAGAGGTGAGTTTACAAGGAGGAATGGGAGAATATACGAAGCGACATTCCAAAAATCAGGAACCCTTTTTAAATTGTTATTCTCCTTCCAAATATGATCCGCAGTTTGGGCAATACATACTGTCTTTTGGTATTTGTTTACCACAGTATGGGCAATAAATTGAGTTAGGTGCAAGCACGGTTGCTCTAGTGGGTTTAATGGGTTTATACTTTTCCGGTTCGGGTTTAGTGATTTTTATGGGAACTTTTGCTTCTTCGGCTTTCACTTTAATCTGTTTTGGCTCCTTAGGAGTTTCTTCATCCTCCTTCTGGTTTAGGCCCCAAGCTAGGCTTACTATACTGATAAGTATTATGATGGCTCCAACAATTAGCGCTAGAACACTTGGATAGGCAAAAGCCAATATGATTGCGAATATACCAAGGCCACCAAGTACAATACTTAACAATATTGGTAATGCTTTAACCATTATTTAACACCCTAATGTTTATGATTATAACATAGATTTAAGATTCTTTCGTTTTGAACAAGTATACCTGCAAATGGAATATTATTTAACGGTGGGGATTTGCGGCCGGTTTTTTTAAGAAACATTAAATAATTGCCCAATACATATTTTAAGCTAAAGAACTCTGAAAAGTGAGGGTTAACTATGGCGAGTAGAGAAACTGCTCCAAGCACCGCAGAGGCCTTAAAAAAGGCTGTGGTTTCAGTATTCGGATACAGCTCTAATTTAACTGGCTCTTTTGGATCTCTTGTGGGACCGGAAACAGTTTCACTCCCTAAAGCCAAAATGTTAGCCTCAAACATAGGCTATCTGATACATAAATTGAACAACTTGATCAGTGAGACTAGCGGGGTTGAGCTTCGTGCGGTGGAATTTGAACTTTCACGTATGGTGTGGGGTGGTACTCTACCTGAAGTGTTAGCCTTAACAGTGGGATTATGGGAGGAGCATTCAAACTTCCTAGTTCTTTTGGAGCAAGAGAAGGGTCTAGTAGATGTGATTCGTTCAATTGAGTTAGCTGATGAATTGAACAGAAAATTAACTGATATAGAGAAGGCGTGCTACTTATCCGGTTTAAATATGAAGTCTGAAGGAGCTAACGTTTTAGAAAAATTTGTTGATAGATTCACTAGGCGTGTTCATGGTGAAGTAACTCAGAAGAAATATCGTGAAAAATATGGAAGAGACTTTATTAGACATTTGGGTATTGACATAGATACTGTGGTTACTGGGAGCTTTGAAGTTGACTATTCTCTGAGGCCCGCCGGTTTTAAAGCCACTGTGGAAAATGTTAGTATTCAGGATATACCTGGCTCAGAAGAAGTTCTTCTTGAACATTTTCAACATATTATATTTACCAAAACAGCTATCCAAACCCTGATAAGTGATATAGGCGCCTTGGGAAGAGAGATTCTTTCACTAATCAACGACTACACTATAGAAGTTGTGGAAAAAAGTGTTGTTGAAGCCCTATATAACGCATTCATAGATAAATTAGAAAACACTGCCCCGCAGCAGCCCCAATGGCTTCTTGAAGAGGGGAAAAAATTCCTTATCGAATGTTCAGGAATTCTTGGCAAGTTCGAAGAGCGGGGGAACATGTTTATTCAGAGTGGCATAAAATCAAAATTAGACGGCCACCTAGAAAGTTTCGAGAAAATGTTACGCGAAGATTCCGCGTTTCCTTTAATGAATTCTTTGGGCAAATCCTTTCAAGAATATCTTATTTCGGAGTACGGAGAAGAAACTAGAGAGTTCTGGGCGTGGGAATTTAAAGGTGATCTGTCTTACTTTATGGCGCATTCTAAGAGGGCACTGGAAGTTTTTAATCAAGCTCTCTCCTCCTTCCTGGCAATAAAATGTGAAAAGGAATTGGCTGAACAGACATTCCAAGAGTTTCTTGAGAATTTAAAGAAGGACGAGATGCAAAAGGAACTCATAAAAAAATTTTTGGAAGCTTTCAAGTCCCTCCTTGAAAACGAGATAGAAGGTAAATATACGCTATTTGGTTCAACGAAGTGGACGCTGGACGATCTCAGAAAATCAATCAAAAATGATATCATTGACGCCTCAATGAGGTTTAGTGAAAGAGACAGCATAACATCTCCATCACAAATTCTAGAAATCGCAATCAATAATATCATACAAAGGGTGGGGCCAGACGAACAAGCGTTTTTGAAAAACACTAAAGACTACATAATCAACAGAATGACGGAAGTGGTTCCCGGACTTGCTGACTATATTCTGAGCTATGATGTTCTTCCTAAATTTATAAAGAAGAGGCCGGACAAGCTTTCAAGTGATGTTTTTCTCGACGCCTTTTCAAGTCACATTGAACAAGAATTTGAAGATTACCCTCAGTGGAGAGATTTAGCCAGAGAGTGGATTTCTAGTTTCAAGGAGGAGATAAGAGATAAAGAAATAACTCCTTTCAAGTTGATAAAAAGCTTCGTGAACTTCGTTGGAGAACAGAGAGAAAAGGGGAGTGGTGAGTATGCGCCTCTTCACAATTTGCGTAGTGTAAGCCAAAGTATCCAGTACGAAATCCAGCAGTGGAATGACAAAGTAGAGGAGGTAAAAAGTAGGATATACGCCGTTGGCCAACAAATTAAAGTGGTGAAAAGCGATTTAGATGCCAAAGAAAGTATTAGAATAAAAATCGAGGAGGAAATAAAAGTTAAACGGGAAATGCCACTGCGGCTCCACCAAGAGATAGAAGCCAAGAAGATATTAATCGATAAGATAGAGACAGAAATACAGAGACTAAGAGACTTAAAAGCAGCGGTTGTTGGAGGCAAAAGCGAGGATGAGTTGAAAATTCAAACTGATAATATTCGCTCTTCTATCGAAAAGCTGAAAATTGAAATTGAAAAAATGGCTAGAGATGTTAAAGTGCTAGAAAATCAATTGACTCAAATAAATGAAGAAATCAGAGGTCTAAACTCCGCCTATAATCAATTGTTGAAAGAATTACAATCACTCGAAGATGAGATGAATGAGTATAACCAAGAAATCACTAAGCGCGAACAACTAATTGCGGCCACTAACTTGGTCATTAGCAACTATTCCACACTATTAAACTTAAATAAGGAAACCTACAAGCTTTTTAAAACAGAAATAACGTCATTTCTAAGCTCAATGAAGCCTTTGGAGATTCAATCTAGGCCTCCCATTAAATTTATTGAAGGTCTACTCGACCACATAGAATACACATATCTTAAAGCCTTCAGTAATCTGTTACCTCGACCCACAAGGTTATATCTCAAAAATAAGGATGACCCCAGTTTAGAGTACCTAGCTCTGTACGATTATGCCGCCCCTGGCAGAATAAGGCTTTCTATAGGAAACAATTGGCTGAAAACACACGGACAAATGGGAGAGTGATGAAATGTCCGACTGGCTAACTTCACAAAGGATGGTTTTAAGAGAAGTAGCTCAAGAATTTATTATTAGACAAGCTTTAGCAACACGCCTAAAATCTGAATCAGAGCAAAAATATTTGATTTCAATAGTGGGGGAAAGAGCGTACTTCTCCGATTTCGTTAAGGCCGCAGTTGTTTCATACATTTATCACTACCGCGGCGTGCACACGGTTGACCTTACTTCAGGTGAGGTTAAAGCGCCTGAAGAACTGAAGGGGCTAGCCAAGAAGCAGTGGGATGAACTCTATGGGGAAGTGAACACTCTCTTAGCTGACTCCTTTCAGAAAGAAAGGGAACTACTTAGGAAACAGATAGAAATTCAATTGAGAGCCGCCGAGATAAGGCTCAAGGGAGAATCTAAGTCTAAACTCCAGAAACTAATTCAAGATATACTGGTTGAAGTATACACAAAATACCCAAGAACGCACTTCATAGACTTTATGGGAAACATAAACTACCTCACTCCCCAAATTAGGGTCGAAAAAATAAAACTTGCCTATGGATTTAAACCAAAACCCATAGATCTCGAAGAAGACATCAAGGGTCCTCACGAAGAGGAGTGTATAGAAATTTCAACCCACAAGGAATTGAGAAAAAAATTAGAAGAGACAATTGATTTTGAAACTCTAACTAGCAATGTTGAGGTTTTAGAACACGCTTCCTTAATTGTAACAGAAAATATGTTTAGAAATATTCCCCAAAAAGAATTAGATCTTAAAACCTATATTGATGCATGTAAGTTGAAACTAGAACTCTTAAAGATACTAGACGATTACGACGCTAAGAAAACAACTTTAACCGATTTGTACGAAATTTGCAGGAAAGCTATTACTAGCGAAATAATTAAAAAGGCCGCCGAACCCATAGCGCTAGAATCCTTTCTAACATACCTATTAGACGAAACTCGAGAAGAAATTGAACAACGTATGAAACAACAAGGATTCGAAGATTGGTACTCCCTCTGCTCCTCACTTACACTTCCCCTCGACAAATTAACCAAAAAACTGGAAGAGGCTAACATTAGTGCTGAAGACTTCAAATACATAATTGAAAGAATTACACGTCTTCTTAGAATAAGAAACACTCTAGTAAAAAACGTCATACCGCGCCTTAAAGGTCAGGGATACAAAGTTCATGAAGGAAAAATTTCTCTTTGGACATATACAAAACCTTCTTCAGAATTAAGTGCTATTGATGATCTTGTACTAAGAGAACTCAAGAAATACATAATGCTTCCACCTCCTGAAGAACTAAAAGAACTTCTCGAAATTGAACAGAAGGTTAACCTTATACTAAAAGATTTGAAGGTAGGAAGTATAAGAGAATTATTGGCTATGAGTGAGATAGAAAGTTTCATCCGAAAAATTAACGATGACGCCTACTACAAGCTAATTTCCGACTCTTTCACACACTTGAGTCGTGTAGTTGAAATTTACGAGAGGCTAAAGAATGACCTTGAAAGATTCGGAATCATCTACAAAGCCTTTGCAGACGAATCCGAACCCAGTCTCAGAGCTTCGAAGGAAGAACTTTTCTTTGATTTGATAATGCTACGCCAACAAGAGTTAAAGGAAATATTTCCACACCTTGATTCTCACCAAATAAATGGATTCATTTGGGCGCGCATAAGTAGCAAGTCCCTAGATGAATCAATCAAAGAACTGAAAAGCACACCCAGCCCCGTATTTTTAAGTGTAGTCGAAAAGCCTCTCAACATAGAAAAAATTGAACCAGTAAGCTACGCCACCGCCTTCGACATAACGCATCGCTACTTCGAAACACAGGAAGAAAAAAGAAAACGCATAGATGTGGCAAAGGAGAAGGAGGAAAAGAAGAAGGAACTTGCAAGGATGGAGAGATTCGAGAAAGTCGAACCCATAGGACTAATTGAGAAAAAAGTGAACGTTGCTATGAGGGCTTTAAGTGGCGTTGAGCTTGCCCAATTAGAATGGAGCGAAGCCGACAATCGTAGAACAGCAGCTATGATACTCTTCTACCTGCGTACCGAAGTTGGAAAAACGGTTTGCCCAGTATGCGCAAAAGAATTGGGCGACACCTACTGCCAAGAACACGGAACCGTTACCCCCATTAAGCTTGAAAATCTCGAAGCTCTAGCTAAATTCTACTATCTATCCATGAACACAATATATAGCAGCTTTAAGCGAGAAGAAGTTGAGCAAATAACCTACGATAAAGCCATTAAATTCGTCAAAGACTTGCTAGCCGATCTGCAAAGGGAGGGAAAACTATCACCAAGAATTACACCCAGCACCCTCATGGAGGGAGACATAGAGCGACACATAGCACCAGCAATGGCACAAATAATTGGAAAAGAATACAATAAAATTCTAAGCTATTCAAGAAAGTCAAAACCCAGAATAATAAGTTGAAACTTTTTCGCCCTTTTTCCCCTAGACTAATTAGCAAAAAATATTCTCATTTATATCTCCAAGAGGAGAAAAGGTAAAAACCAAAAATCAAGTCCTATCCTTATATAGGATTAACTTTGTTCAGCAAAAAATATATACTGCTGATAATCAAAATTTCCTGACAGGTGATTCCGTTGAAGTTACTTATCAGCCCGAGAGACGAACAAGAAGCTCTAGAGGCTATAGTGGGTGGCGCTGATATTATTGATGTAAAAAATCCTCTAGAAGGTTCACTGGGAGCCAATTTTCCTTGGGTAATTCGACGTATCAGAGACATAACTCCCAGAGAGCTGGAAGTCAGCGCTACAATCGGGGACTTTCCCAACAAACCCGGCACAGCAGCTTTAGCAGCCCTAGGAGCCGCTGTAAGCGGAGCGGATTATGTGAAAGTAGGATTATATGGAGTGAATACTTATCCTGAAGCTCTTTACTTGGCAAAACAAGTTGTTCGAAGCGTCAAAACCTATAATTCAAGCCTCAAAATTGTTATAGCAGGATACGCAGATGCATATAGAATAAACGCTATAGACCCTTTTAAAATTCCTCAGATAACATCGGAAGCAGGTGCAGATGTTGCAATGGTTGATACCGCTATCAAAGATGGTACGGGTTTATTTGATTTATGGTCATTAGAAGAAATCGAAGGTTTTATACAAGATGCCCACAATAGAAAAGTTCTAGTCGCTTTAGCGGGCGCAATAAAAAAGGAAAGCCTCCCCCTAATACAGGATTTGGGTGCAGATGTAGTGGGTATAAGGGGTGCGGCGTGCGAAAAATCAGACAGAATACACGGAAGAATAACGAGGGAGAGAGTCCAAGAACTGGCAAACATCTTGCACGCAACTGCACAAACCAAAATTCACGTATAAAGATAATACTGAGAATCACCTGTAAGCCTCTCTTTGTGGAATTGTTAAATTTGGGCTTTCTCTTCCCTGCGAAAATAAAATACAAAGCTTTTTTAAACGGTTGAACCTTTAAATTATACATAACTAAACCAAGTGAGGCGGTATATTGAAAATCTTAGTTACAGGCAGTTACCATTCTGGCAAGTCCACAATTATTAGAAGCCTAACAAAGGGCAAGAGCATCAGCATAGACAAAAGGGATACCACCGTGGCACTAGATTACGGCATAGTTGACATTGAAAATTTACAGATTCACCTATTTGGGACACCCGGATTAAAACACTTTAAAATCCTCCGTCAAGTTTTGTCTAAGGGTGCTGATGGCGTTTTATTTTTGGTTGACAGCCAAGATAAGAACTCAGACGGAGAGGCAAAAGGAATATGGCGAGAGGTAGAAGAATTCCTTCCCGGAGTCCCTATAACCGTAGCAGCAAATAAACAGGATCTGCCCGGAGCAAGAAAAGCTGCCCAGATAAGAGAGGATTTGAATATTCCCCCAGATATTCACATTATCCCAACTGTGGCAAAAACCGGGCAGAACGCTGAAAATGCACTACGCGTACTGCTTTTGGTCACAGTCCAGAAGGAATTAAATCTCTTAAAGATAATGAACAAATATGATGGAGAGGTCAAAGGAATCCAATCCCTAATGGAAGAGTTAAACACAGACATTAGAGACCTGCGCCGACACCTAAACTGGCTGGAACTGAGAGGCTACGTGGAGGTTGACTGGCGAACCTCAATCTTCTGGTTAACACCCGCCATTAAAAAGGTTATAGATCAACCCAAACTCATAATAAAAGATTTCACCACTTAACCAAACGAATAAAAGGAGGACTAGTGCTCCTCGAGTTCTCAGAATCAGCTTTACCTGCCTTCGCATGTAGAGTATATGTGGGTTCCCTTAACCTTTTTGTTTTTCAAGGCTTGAATTAATCGCCCGGGAACTTTACCGTTAAGAACTAGACACTCCAACTTATATTTTGAAACCAGATTTGGAAATACTTTATCCACACTGGTGGTAACATTTTTCTGGGCTAGTTCTTCCGCCGAAATTTCATCTATCAACTCTGAATCCGGCTGGATCTTGGGATCCGAGGTAAATACTCCATCAACATCAGTAAGAATAAACAACTTTTTAGTATTTGTGATGTGTGCAATGTAAGCTGCGATAGAATCGGAAGTGACATCCCAAGAGTGGGGCAGGGGATCATTATCAAGCATTATCTTGGATGGAAGAAGAACAGGTATCGTTCCCAGTTCTGTTTGCAAAGCCTCCTTCCACTCATTAACAATCCTAATATTAGGATGAACTTTAGAAAAGAAAAAACCCATTTGATCCATAGCAAGTATAGCACTCCAGTGAGCTACATCCTCAGAAATATGGAACTTATGATAGACTTCGCGAACCAGATCTGCAAAAGCTCCGCCACCCGGGACTACCAAAAATTTGTGGGTTTTAGAGATTTCAGCGAGTACATTAAAGAGCTTCTTCAGGGTGGCCTTGCTCTTCGATAAACTTCCACCAATCCTAATGACAAAGTTGAATGACTCCATCTCAATCGTCCCATGTTCAAATTAGAAATCTACTATACTAATTTAAAGTTTATTTCAGTTTACCTTGGGCTCTGGTCTTAAGTATGTGGCTTCCCTTCTATGCATGATCGTTTGTTCCTCTCAAAAAAGGAGGCTTAACAGGGCTTCCTTCCAAGTAAGCCCAAAAAAGGGTAAGACCAGCTAACCCTGCACACAATTCATGTCAACAAACTACATACTTAAGACAAGGTCCCGTTTACCCTAAATAACCCCAAATTTTGAGTAGAAATTGAATTATTTACGCAATCTAATTAATTAATTTGCACAGAGATGTGTTATTAAAATTAGGGATATAGAACAATGAGCATCACTAATAGTAAATTTGAAAAAATTATGAGGGTAAGCTTAAAAGAGTATAAAAAATTTATATAATAATACATAACCTCTTATCCCGTTTTCAGTTCTTCTCGGATACTACAAAATTTTGGATGGAGAAAAATATGATCTCCCTTCGCGTTAAAGATGCATTAATTACTCCAATGCTGGCTCTAATTGTTGATGGTAAAACTCCGATAGAGGACATCATCAAAAGTTTTGCAGAAAAGCCTGAAATCCATGGAATATTTGTGGTTGATGAAAAGATGAAACTTAAGGGAGTAATAACTCGATACGACCTCCTCCTCTGGGCAAAAGTGATGACTGGAGTGCCAAGAGCTAAAGATATAGACGACTTAATGAACACTGCTAGAGTAACGCTGTCCAAAACAGCCGAAGGATTAGTCCGCCCAGAAACTAGGGATGCTACAGTAACGTTGGACGATGATATTAATGTTGCATTAGACAAGATGCTTCGCCTAGACCTATTAGACATTCCTGTAGTGGACAAAAAGGGCAAGGTGATAGATGACCTCCGTCTATCCGAAATACTGAAGGCAATCATAGAAAAAACCAGAAAAAAGTAACATTAAACAAAACATAGTTCCACAAAAAACACTTTTATTACAGAACATGGATGCATTCGACATTTTTTGAAAATAAACTTATGATGATTCTTTGTGTTCCCAGATAAGCTTATTCTTGCGGTTTCTACCCCGAAAAGACAGTATGCATATTTTGATTGCATCCTTTTTCATTCCAAAAATATTACCTTTTATTCAAAATTCTGTGACTGGGTGCCATAGTATCGTCATAAGCTTAATAAAGCGGAGGGAACATATTAGTAAATCTCCTGATTTGAGGAACCTATTTATGTTTAAGAGTACTCCTTCCAGATCTGCGTTGATTTACTTATTGTTGCTTATAGGAATTACCTTTTTATCCTTATTTTCTGGACTGAATAGTACTCAGGTCGTTTCAATAATTGTGTTCTCATCCATAGTATTGGGAGCTATTTTGTTTTGGAGGTTTAGGTTAGCGTTTGGTCTCATAGGTATGGTTATTTTGTTGGGATTATCACTTACTCGTATTTCAAACATTGTAGAATCTGCTGGTTTTGATATTATCCTTTTTCTGATAGGAATGATGATTGTAGTGAGTTTTCTTGAAGAAAGACGGTTCTTCGAAATTCTCATATACAAAATAATTTCTCTTGTTGGCTACAATGCTAATCACCTTGTTATGGTTATGATGGTGCTGGCCGCGCTATTCGCCGCCCTAGTTGATGAAGTTACCTCTATTCTTTTTGTGGCATCAGCAATGATCCATCTAACGGTGAGGTTCCGGGTTAACCCAATACCGTTCATAATTATGCTTGTATTTGCCACAAATATTGGAAGCAGCGCCACCGTAATAGGGAATCCCGTGGGGGTCGTCATTGCTCTCAAAGCTAACCTAAGCTTCGGAGAATTCGCAAGATGGGCCTCACCCATATCTATAATATCCCTTTTCACTATGATGCTATTAGTTTTGAGGTTTTTTAGAAAAGATATAAACCAACTAGAGGTCAATATCCAAGAACAGAACATAAATACTCTAAGTAGTCATGTGGACAAGCCAACAGTTCCTCGCTCTGAATTTTTGGTTTCCGTTGCACTATTCTTTGGAACTATACTGCTTCTAGGCCTCCACAGCCAGATAGAAGGGTTACTTCAGCTTCCCAAAAACACCATGCTCCTAGGGACTTCTCTGGGAGCAGGAGGGGTAGCATTGATACTTGATAGGAAAAAAGCAAGAGAAATAATTGAAAAACGCATTGACTGGTGGACACTATCCTTTTTCATAATGTTCTTTGCCGCAGTTTCAACTCTAAGTGTTACGGGCGTTACAAACTTTCTAACATTAAAACTTTTATCATTTATGGGATTAGATATGAGCAAAATTTTCCTGAGTCTTTCTCTTGCATCCGGTCTGCTAAGCTCCGTCATGGACAACGTTTTGGCAATCTCCATAATTATACCTATTATTCAAGAACTAGGATCACTCGGAGTCTTCACCTTTCCCCTTTGGTGGGGTATTCTATTTGCAAGTACACTCTTTGGCAATTTAACCATGATTGGAAGTACCGCTAACATAGTGGCCGTAGGAATGATAGAGAGAAGGAAACTTGGTAACATCAACTTTTCAGAATGGATTAAACCTGGTCTAGTGGCTTCGGTGCCTCCTTTGGCCCTAGCCCTTGTACTACTATACTTACAAATTCCCCTTATGCCTTGGTGGTGAAGTTTGCTTCGAATATGATTAGCGATTATTGAACATAAAAAGTTTTTAAAGCATTTTTCAGGTTTTGGGCCGATAGAAAGAAGGGAAGATGCCCTTAAAAAGTTTGGACTTATAAACTCTATGAGGGCTACTCTAGACAAAAGGATGACTATAGACTTTCCATTTAATTTTTTCCTTTTCGCTTCCAGAAAGTATGGTTTTTCCGCCTCTTTTGGTGAAAGAAGCCTTAAATAACCCCGGGTCAAGGATAGGTTTAGGAAAAAATTAGTGAGAAACTCTATAGTGGGGAAAATAAAAAACAAACTATACCAATCTGAATATGTTCTTCCACGATTTACGCGAAAAACTTTTCGTGTCCAGATCTTTACTCTAGCAAAGGAGGTGAAGGTCTAGTGCTGGATTGATTTATTCCTGTTTGTTTAGACAAAAATATAAGTTGATTCCACCTTGGAATTTGTGGTGTGGTGAGTAACTTTGCGTTATGTGGAACCAGTTTTTCGTCCTCCCTCTGAGGCGGGAAGTCTACTCATACAGGCGTCTATAGGCTGTTCAAACAACACCTGCGCATTTTGTGGTTCCAATTTGACAAAAAAATTTGGAATTCGACCCTTAGAAGAGATCCAGGAGGATATTCTTGAAGCTAGAGCACTTTATGGGGAGGGCGTTCGAAGAGTGTTTCTTCTAGACAGCAACGCACTATGCATTAAAACCGAGGATTTGCTAGAGATACTAAATCTGCTATATGCTGTTTTTCCTCACCTAGAAAGGGTTGGCTTATATGCTTGTGCAACTGATGCACTTAAAAAATCTGAGGAAGAACTTAGAGAGCTTTCCAAAGCGGGGTTAAAAATCGCCTATTTGGGCGTGGAATCCGGAGACGATGTAATTCTAAAAAGAATGCGTAAGGGGGTGACTGCCAAGCAAACTATAGAAGGATGCAAAAAAATAATGGATGCAGGCATAACCCTCTCCGTAACCATAATACTGGGTTTAGGTGGCAAGGATAGGTGGATGGAAAATGCTGTCGAAACAGCCAAGACTCTTAACCATATCGACCCCCCATACGTTGGAGCGCTAACACTAATGGTGGTTCCCGGAACCCCCCTACACAGAGAAGTCCTTGAAGGCAAATTCCAAGTTTTAGACGCGCAAGAAATCCTAAGGGAGATGCGTGTACTAGTGGAAAATCTAGAGTTGACCAACTGTGTTTTTAGAAGCAACCACGCTTCAAACTATTTACCACTCGGAGGAACTCTACCACAAGATAAAGAAGACATACTAAGTGTAATCGATTTGGCGCTAAAAAAATCCGTAAAGGTGCCTCTACGCCCAGAAAAACTCAGACGACTTTAGAAAAAATTTTCAGCTGTTGCTCAAGTACTTGTGACTCGCGTGTAAATTATCAGAATGTTTTTTAACTGATATTTTGCATATTTTGCGATGCTATTTGGGCGATTGTGCTTTTCCCTAATATTTTTGGGACATGTTGTTGCGTTTTCACCGGCCTGATACCTTTATTCTCTCAAAAGCCGGAGGCGTAATGATAAAAAGCCCCGTAGCTCCCCTAAAGTTTCCAAATCCGCGAAAATTCGGTTTAAAAAATAAAACTATCACTTATGGATATTAATTAATACTTGCAATGAGCAATATCGAGCTACCATTAAATATATTATGCTTCGTTGCACAATTAGTGGTACCTTCCCGTTTGCCCCCACAGAGGGGCGTAAAACTTATTTTTCTCCCCCTCCTATATTAGTTCCCCCTTTGTGAAGAAGTTTCGTGAGGTTGCATGAATGTCAGAAGATAAGCTGGTTAAAGGGGGGAACTGATCCTGCTAATCGGC
>JAHQXB010000050.1 GCA_029856435.1 Candidatus Jordarchaeia archaeon | reverse complement strand
GAATGTTTTTAACACGTTCGACCACCTTTTTTTGCTTGTGGGAGCGTGTACCGTAGAGTTTTCCGCAAAAATGAGCGACGATGGTAAGCAGGTCTTCGACCAGTTCCTCGTAGGGTGTCCGGTAGGCGTTGTCGTTGGCCACTTCCACCTCTGTTCCAAAGGTGGCGAGTAGCATTTGGAGAGTGTGGAAGCCGAAGCGGGTTAACCGATCGGGGTAAGTTAGCATAATCTTATCCACCTTGCGATCCGCCACTAGCTGTAGGAGTTTCTGGTAGTTTTTCCGTTTTTCGTTCAATCCAGAGCCTATGTCTGTCAGTATTTTTGTAACTCCCTGCTGTTTGAGCAGTTCCACCTGTCTTTGGAGGTCGTCGCGCTGGGATGCTGACGACACGCGGGCGTACCCTATGACCTCTCTCTGCTCGTGGATGTGAAGCAGTCGCTTGATTTCACTTTCGGGTATCCGTCTTCGACCGCCGGCTGTTCTGACCACTCGTAGCTTGCCCTGCTTGTCCCATTTCTGGATGGTTCGCGTCGTGACGCCCAGTAGTTGTTTCGCCTCTTTGAGGGTGTATAATCGCTCCATAGGCATCTAGTTGTAGTTCAGCATAATTCTATTTAAACACCGCTATTTTAGAACTGTTAGCATGGGCTTCAGCACAGTTCCCCTCTATCCGAAGAATCCAAGCTCCTCTGGGTCAAACCAGCTGGGGAAATACCTGTAGTGTTCAGGGGGGTATGCTCGTCTGAGTCCTTCATAGTTTGCCTTTGACATTATTATGTTTCCACGGCTGTCCCTAAAATTGACTACCAGCTTCTTCTGTTCAAGTGCAGAAACCAGCTCAAGCACCTTTTCCTTTCCCAAACCAGTTTCTTTTTGTAAATCCTCAATTGTCATATATAGCCCCGGATTAGCTCTGTAATCTTCTGCAAGAATCTTAAGCATAACCTCCTCGGTGATTTCTTTACCCTTCCAGGGACTATCGTCTAAGCTCAAAATGGGTATTTCCAATTCAGGATCGATACGTAGTCTGAATGGCATATCCAGATAGCTAAGCACACCCATCCTATAAATAATCAACTTCTGAATCTCATTAGTGCCAGCTACAATCTGTCCAATCTTGCCTTCCCTAACTAAGCGTTCCACAGGATAAAACTTTGTTAAGCCATCGCCAGCCATAATCTGTACCGCATCTAATCCTGTTTGAATAGCGTAGTCCGTGTTCAAAAGTTTGGCTATAGACGCCTCCACGGCCGCGTTTTGCCCACTGTCAAGGAGCATTGCAGTGTAATAGGTTATCAGTCGAGCGAGCTTATTCCAAGTTATCATATCCGCAATCTTAAACTGGTTATTAACGAACCTACTCGTCTGCTGCTTAAACTGCACCCTCCTATTAGTGTAGTAAATCACCATTTTAATGATATCCTCCAAGCCGCCGCCAACCACGGCGGAACCCACCAGTCTCTCAAAGTTTAGTCCGCTTGTCATTACTGCCCAGCCGGCGCCCACATCACCAACTCTGTTTTCGTCGGGAATTCGAACATCATCAAAGTTTAAATAACCGTTAGGAACATTCTCGAACCCTATAAGTTCATTAATTTTTTCCAGTGAGAATCCCGGTGTTCCTTTCTCCACTATGAAGGCTGTAAGGTGACCGTATCTCCTTATAACTTCGGGGTCATCACTTGTTTTAGCATAAACAAAGTACCTATCTGCTGGTCCCGCGCCTGTTATGAACCTTTTTCTGCCCATAATTACCCATTCGTCGCCCTCTTTTCTGGCAGTAGTCATAACGGAGGCTGCATCGCTGCCTGCGAAGGGTTCAGTTATGCAGACGGCTCCCAATTGGCCCTTGGCCATTTTGGTAAGCCACTTTTTCTTCTGTTCCTCGGTGCCGAAGTGCAGCAGCTGATGATAGCCTCCCAACATACTTACAACGAATACATGTCCTACTGCGTAGAGGCGGCCTAATTGTTCAGCTGCTATACAGCATCCCGTGGCACCAAGCTCCATTCCGCCATACCTTTTTGGTATTCCTGCTCCAAAGTATCCTTTCTCTTGGACTTTTCGCACTATGTCCATGGGAAATTTTCTTGCCCAGAATGCCTTCTCTGCCGCTGGCATATGTTCATTAACGAATTTGTACAGTTCTTCTGCGAACTTTTTTTGCTGTTCTGTCCACCAAGGAAACGGTTCCATATTTTGCACCTCACCAAAAAGTTTTAACCATTATTGGTTACCGTATTTGGCTCCCAAATTTAAACTAAACGGAAAGATTAGAACCTCCCACAATTCTCTTCATCCTCTTAAAACTTAAAATAATTACAACTTTTAAAAGGGGTGGCTTCAACTAGCTTGAAAGGGTTCTATAACTGCATGAATATTAAATAAGTCCTTAAACTAAGGACAAAAATTTGTGGAAAAAGGTAGTAACAGGTTAACGCTACCCTTGTTGTGATTATTAGTAAGTAGTTTGGAGGCTTTCCTATAATTCACTGTTTCCGCGATTTTCCGCTTTTAGGTCTAGTACAATTTTTTGATTAGTGTTACGACTTGGGAGTTTATGTCGTATGTGACTAGGTTTGCATTTTGCAGGTCGTATATGCTTTTTAGGATGACTGCAGCTTGGACTCCCGAGGTTTTTACCAGTTCCTCCCGCTTTAGTGTACGTTTTGCACCGTGAAGCAGCCAGAGTATCTTGGCGTGTGGCATCCCCGCGAAAACCTGTTCCAGAAGAGTAACATATATTGTTAGCAGTTCTCTCACACCTATGGCTTCATCTTTCTTTTTGGACAATTCGCGATACATTTCACTTATTTTTGAGAATTGTTCTTGGATTCCCTGCAGCTCCTGTTTCATTTTCGTATTGCTCTCTTCCAATCTTCTAACTTCATCTTCGCTCTTGGAGACTTTTTCCTTGTAAATTTCCAGTTCCCTAACAAGTTTTTCTATTTGCTCCTCTTTTTCTCTCTTAGCGCTTTCTAATTCTTGGATTTTTGCCTCCCTAACCTTTATTTCTTGATCTTTCTCACTCAGTTTGCCGGTGAGGTTTTGAATTATCACCTTTAACTCATTAAGGTCCTTATCCACCAGTTTTGTGGCTTCCATCGCAGATTTTAAAACTTCTTCCCCTTCAAAAACCATATCTTATCCCCAAAAATTTGTTTTTTAACAATATATACTAAAAAGAGTATCGCCCATAACTAAGAATTTTGTGGCTGTCCCATTTTGTAGGCAGACTTGAGATTTGTTCAACCTTATTGGGGAGGGTGTTTTCATGGGGGCCTCCTCTTTCAGGTTGGAACTCGTGATTAAGGGGAAAATCGAATAAATCCACATCGCCGAAAGTCAGCCACAAAAATCTTATTTAAGAGCGAAGGATATATTTAGACCTTTACCCCGAAAAAAGAATTTCGGAAAAATTGGGAGCGTTTGGTGGGCGCTTTTCAGCTTATTTTAACTATAGCTTCGAAGGGGCAACTATCAATACATTGAAGACAGCCCACGCAAGCCTCTTGTTTTAGGGTTATGGATTTGTCCTCCTCGTATACTATTGCATCTACAGGGCAGATTGAGTAACACTGCCCGCAGTGTGTACACTTGTGGGACAGTATCTCTACAAATTTTCGGGTTTCAACCCTTATTCCTCTACTTTTAAATGCTTGTATTAATTCCTCTGCTTTATCGTCTGGTGCCTCTATGAGCATTTCGCCGCCTTTTTTATCGATTTTGGCGGTTAGAATATTGAAGGGCACCTTTTTTTCTAATATTACATTTGCGGTGATAGGTTCACCTACTCTATTGGAACCGAATATTATCATTATCTTCATTTTTTCACCTTACCTGGCCACCAGTTTGGATATTTCCTCGCTGGTGACTATTCCTAAAACTTTCTTTTTCTCATCTATTACGGGAAGTGCGGAAATTTTATGGGTTTCCAGCTCTTTTACCACTGCGTCCAGGGGGTCGTCTGGCTTTGCTGTGTAGACTCTCCTAACTACTATTTCCTCCAGTTTTTCTTTATTATTTGCTACGGCTCGGGTGATGTCGAAGGAAGTAACTATCCCTTTAAGGGTTTTCTCGTTGTCCACCACGACTATGTGGTTGACGTTCTTTTCCACGATTAGTTTGGCTACTTCGTGGATGCTGGCCTCCGTGGTTGTTGTCACTGCAGGAATCATTATACTTCTAACATACTGAATTTCCTTCGTAATTTTCATGGGTTTAAATTCACTTGTTGTTGGGAGTGTTTCAACTGGTTTACTTAAAAAGAATCTTCCTTCTTCTATCCACTTTTTCAAGTTTTGAGCCACTCTTCTCGCCATTTTTAGGCTGGAAAGCGAGGAGACCTTAACTGTTTTTCCGTTAAGTTCAATTCTTCCCGATTTGAGTTCTTGATATGTGACTTTTCTGAGGGACGGTCTATCCCTTCTGGGAACTCCGTAGTCTACCACTTCCGTAGTTATGTCAGCATCACTTATGGCTGTTTTTCTGGCTAGCCCTTCATTTAATATGGGTATTGGAATCCCTAGCCCCACATACATAGTAGTACCATACTTGGTGAAGGTGGCCCCTTTTAGATACTCAGGGCTCATCTGCTTTAGGTCTCCCTTAACCATTATAGTTCCAAAGTGGTTTCTGGGATTATGTTGGGTTCCTTCCCCAATCACGTAGCCCACTCCTCCGCCCAGAAATATTCTAGTTCCAATACCTATTGTTTCGTAATCTGGATCATTATAAAGGGGACTTAAACAGCCGGAACCAGAATATGTAACATTACCATAGTTCGCCAAGAGTTTACCCATATAGGTGTAAATTGTTTCGTCACGCCCATTAGTAGCTGCGTTATACCTTTGATAAGCGTTTCTGGGATTACAGAGAATCGCCTGGTTAAGATCCTCTATGTTAAAGGTGGTTTCAAGGCTTGTCCTAGGATAACAATCCGTTCCGTAAGCTCTAGCTCTCAGCGTTATCTCTTTTCCACTAACCAAATCCTCTATTACGTGGCCGCCCCCATACTTGAAAGGCTTAATAGTACTCATTTTTGTGACGCCAATGTAACAGTCCACCGCCGCGTTTCCATGGTAGGCTTCGACATCATTCAGCCATAACTGCTCCATTTTTATAGGAGGGTCACTGTGTCCAAAGTTTAGAAAAGCCCCACTTGAACACATGGCTCCAAATGTTCCTGTTGTTACTACGTCGATTTCTTTTGCGGCTTTTTTTTCGCCCTGTTCTTCTACTATTTTTACCATTTCTTCGGCTGTTACTACTACTGCGTCTCCCTTCTTGATTTTCTCGTTTATCTCCTCATATGTTTTGGTAGTGTTGCTTGTAATGGGGCTCACCCCCTTGAACTGAGCTATATCCTGTTTAGTACGTACCTTTTTTTAGTTGCTGAATGAGATGCATAAGTATAATTACTAGTATATATATTTTTCTAAATTATTTATGCGTTCAAGTAATTTTTTCTGGGGGAAAACCATTCGACGTAGGTTTTCAAAATTAAAGTTTTAACATTTAAAAACGTCTCTTTAAAAGTATTTATGAAACATTATACCATATTCCTAATATAAATCGTCTGGCTACTTAGTTTTCCTCTTCTTTTCAACTGCTGAAGGAGCTTTTACAGGCCTTCTTTTACACTTATGGCTGTTTTGGTAACTACAAATCCATATTCCTCATTATTCTTAATGCTAAGGTTTTTAAGCAATTTACATGTTCAAATTGGAGTAAAAAATAAAACAAAGAAACCCATTGTCAAATTGAAACTCTTTAAATTGGTGTAAAGGAATACATTTAAGTGAGTAGGTGGCTTCCTTGGCTGAAGTAATAAAGTACAAACTAAAAAGAAGATTGTTGATAATCTGTCTAATCACCTGCATAATATCCGCATACTTTATTTGGCAGATAGCTTCGTACTTCACCACAGGTACATGGGAGCAAATTATGCTTTACCTCACTTCCCTGTTTTACTTCGTTTACTTCAATACAACTGTTCCTCCCACACCAAGTTATTCTTATCTCCTTTTTGACTTCGTTTTTCTCTTCTGTATACTGGGTAGTATGATATATAGTATTTTTAGAACCCGCCAAGTGTTCAAGATAATTGAACAGTATGAGAAGGAAGGGGGGCCAAATAGTAACCCCATAATACAGTTTCTAAGAATGGGCATGTTCAAAGATGCTGTAAATAGGTACTTTGAAGATGGTCGCACATACGAGTCTGCCAACATGCTCTATAGTCCCTTGCTTGGAAACCTTCCTCTCCTAAGGGAGGTCTGGAGGATTGTAGCTTCCAAATCTAACGCAGCAATTCTAAAAGAAGAAGCGGACAAACTTCTGGACATTGCAAGCCACACGCCCAAGGAGGTCCAAATCCAAATCAGGAACATGATAATTGAGCAGGGCGTTTACGAGATTGGAGCACCTAATCTTCCAAGCACACAAGCAGATTTCAACTATGAGGAGGAGATGGAGGAAGAAATCACTAGGTGTATGCTCTGCGGAAAAATACTGACCGAGAATGACGATCAAGTTATGTGTCCCTACTGTTTCGAGAGCGCTTGCCGAGAAGAACTAATGGAGCATTTAAGAAAGGATGAAAGGTGTCCGAGCTGCAGAAGGCCGATAAAAGAGTTCTTTAAAGATTGAACTTGTTAAAAAATTGCTTTTTCAGGGTTTCTGACTGGCTTTTCCGTGGGTGTAAATGGGTGATTCTGGGGGTTCCAAGGCAGAAATATACCCTAAAGGAAGGCTTTGCACCACCACCCCAACCCTTGAAGAAATTGCAACCAAACTGCGAAAAAGACTTATTTTTTAACAAGTTCTTAAAGATTAAGAAGCAGCCATTAATTAGTGGCTCTGGAATCAAAAGTCTCTCGGTTTACATAGTATTGCTCTTACCTTTGTGTCGAGGAGATCTGAGGAGTAGGCGGGTCTAAGTAGTACTGCTGTGTCGCTACCTTTACCTGTTCCCCCAATGGCTATTACGTCTTTGTCTACTGGAATAAGTCCGGCGTCAGCAGCCATGGCGGAGATCTCTATGCATACTTTGAAACCGTCACAAACAGTGGATCTTAGGAACCGGGCAATTAGTTCCACGGGTAACCACATGTTTAAACTCTTTCTGAAGGCTCTTTCTGCTCCTGCGAGTGCGTGGCCCGCTGTGAATACCTTTATGCCCTTGTCCGTCAGCTTCTTTCTTGTCTCGTCAGGCATTTCTTGGTATCCAGGTTTCACAAAACCATAGGAATGGGTAACCACCACAATGTTAAATTTGTTTGAGTCGAAAATTTGTAAAGCTTTAATTGCAGTTTCTCCCGTGGAGCTGGCAATAACTATATCCCTAATATTGTTTTCCTCGGCAAATTTTTTCGCGATTTTGAGCGTTTCCTCCGTATTTTGCATTCCTGCCTTTTCGAATAATGTTACTTCCAGTTTCATTAATAAGCCTCCGATTCTAGATTACATCCTTCTTAGTTTCTTCCATATTTTCAATACCTTTTTTATTTTCTTCTATTCTCGTTAAAGAGTGTTTGAAATAGCATATTATTTAAAACTTTTTAATAATAATCGCAAATATAGTTTTTTAATAAGTTATCTTTATAATTCTACAGAGTAATTCTATACACTAGGTTAAAGTCCTCTATAGCTGAATATTCAAGCCATAAACTTCACCAGTTTAGAACGAAGGGTTTACAGCATATGAAAGTTAAAGTCTATATGTCTAGAAAGGACGAGATATACGAGAAAAAGAGTCTAGAATATGTTTCCAAAAAATTCTCAAAATCAGTTGAATCCATCCTTGAAAAGATGGAATCCCTAGCGAAAAGTAGGGACATTAAGGGAATCTTCCAGTACTTCTCCAAAGAAATTGACAGGAAGGCCTACTATTTATTGTCACAGGAATGGATGAAACAGGAAGAAGCCCTTGTAGAAAAAATTGGTTTCGTATTTAAGCTGCCCGGATTGAAAAAGGACGAAGAGAGATACACAATATATGTTTTAATGGCTTATAGTAAAGGCTTTGTTATTGCCCCCTCATCGGTACATCATCCTGGAGATTTGGAGCGAATCATTATTTTGTCCTATCCCTCCCAAAAGGGAAAAAGGGCTTATTACAGTTTTAATACTGCAGCTCACGGTTACCCCGCACTGTTTAAATATTATCTGGGGGTATACGATTCTCTTGAGAAGGCACTTGAAAACTATTCATTTTACTTCAAACCAGGAGACCACGCGGTGGGCTTGATTAAGAATAAGGAGCTCAAAGCGTACAGCGAATTAAAGAGAACCGTTTATTCATTCTTGAGTAAATCCAAAACGTTGACCAATTTGTATCAGACCGCCAAAAACTTTTTCAGAAAATTGGGGGCAGAGGAGGAAACTCGTGAACCTTACACGTTCTATTTAATTAAACCCCAAGAATTTAAGGATAATCTAGACATTGATTTTGAAGGTTACCTTGAACGCGTAGTTTATTTGGACTCCATTTTAACAAAGCTTAAAAGAAAGAGTAAAGATTCTAAGCAGAAAAGCCTAATTTCCAAGCTTGAAAAAATACTTTGGAGAACACCCATTGAAAAGGTTCCCGACGAAATAAAATCATTGTATAAAAAATGTGAGTCAACAAAATTATTTGATTCCCAGGTGCTACAAAAAATGAGAGAAATCCAACTATACGTGAATGAGATATTGAAAAAGGTTTCAGACCTCAGAAGGGACAGTTTTTATGATCCCGAAGAATATTTGCAGCGGAAGGGGGTTCAAAAATTCTCTGAACTTTCGCTAGGCTGTAAATTGGAAATACCGCTGGGACTAGAAATGCTGCTAAGAAAGCCATTGTATGATTGGGGCTACCCTGAAAAGAGCTCGCTCATAAGTAAAGCGGGAAGAGCCTTTTTCTCTGTGGCGGATGTATTTTATCGAGCGTTCCAAAAAATAACCATAATAATGTCAAAGTAAAATATAAATAGTCACGGTTCTGTTTCAAAAACTATTAATCAGGATGTTTACTCCATTTTGGATTCTTATAGTACCTCCAAAGCTTTCTTTAGTGATTCTAGAGGGTTTTCTCTCAACTCAACTATGACTAAAAGGGAACGTTTGAAGAGGGGAATAAGTTTCCTCCAGTCAATGCTTCCTCTATCAAGTGCTAGGGGGGCATGGCTTGATCCATTGTTGTCCGCCAAGTGTATTTCTTGTATGCTATCCCGGAATTTGTTTATAATCTCATCCAAGCTGGCATTGCCGAATTTTACAGAACGATAAAAGGCGTGAGGAAAATCTAAGCATATCTCTGCATAACCGTTATCAACTATATCAGAAATGTGTTTAACGTGGTTCAAAAAAACCCCGTCACCATAGGGATGATTTTCGGCCAGCAACCTGATTCCACTATTTTCAGCCAATTGGGAAAGCTCTTCCAGAAACTCTTTTTCTCTGTTCCAGTGGAGTTTTCTATGTTTTTCATCACGCCAAAGTCGGCTCCCGCAATTACAGCTGCCATAGTGGAAAACTGCATACTTTATTCCTCTACAAGCAGCCTCTTTGATGTGTTCTTTAAAGACTGCTAGGTCTTCCGCCCAGAATTCCTGATTTATCGATGCTATGTTCACTTCTCTCAATTTCTCGTAAACTTTAGTACCCCTCACTCTTGATTCCTTATAATGCGTAAAAGGAAGGTGAATTGAAACTATATTATTAAAATCGGAATAATCATATCCCCTCCCAACCTGGAGTTCAACCGAATAGTTTTTTAACTCATCTGGAATAGGACGCGGTATAACAAAACCTTTCCGCCTTTCCAAAAAGCATCCCGACGCGTATCCTAGTCTCATTTTGCCCACAACTCATAAAGTTCATTTTATAATTAACAGCATTAAATTTGTTTTAGCCTTTTTTCCCTATTTTTCTCCTTTTTCTTTGAGTGGGAGTGGATTTTCAGCCGTTTTGTTGATTCTGAAAACCAATCTAATTTCACATTTGACGCGTTATGATAATTTTTTAGAAAACTCTTTGAGTTTTATTTCACGTTTTGCACTTTTGCTTGATACAAAAACCTTCATAAATTAAAAGAGATAATTATTTTCTTATAAATTGCTTAATTAGTGTTTTTGAGTTTAAATGGAATCCAACAAAATGAAAAATTTGCAGGTCAAAAATGATCCATTAAGGTGTTCGTAATGATACCTTCAGGATATATTTTGGATTCTCTTGGTTTAGGTTTATGGTTTATCAACATCTCTCTTTATCTCCTATTATTTATCTATCTCTACTTCTTTAAATGGAGACAGACAAAAAACGTATTCCTGCTAAGTCTAGGTGTGTTTTTCCTATCTCTAACCATTGGCAGAATATTCTTCGTAATCTACGACTTCTATCTAGTTCCAAGCGTTTATCTACTTTCTATAGATCCTCTCTTCGGCTTCTTCCTGATTAATCCTTGGTTCTGGCGTTTAGGTTCCTTCTGGGAATGGATAGCTTTAGGCTGGCTCACATTAGGTATGGTTCTGACTCTGCTAGAAAATAAAATGTTACAAAGGGCAATCCCCGTAGTACCATTCATCGCCGCATTTGCCATACTCCTAGTGCCTGAAAACCTATTTTTCTCCTTTGAAATTGAGCTGTTGAACTACTTTGTGCCACAATTCATTTTTCTGGAGGATCCGATTATTACCTTCCTAAACTTTGGTGTTAGTTCACAGATTCCCATAATTATCGGATTTCTTTACCAGCCTTGTGGCATAATTTACATAGCATTAAACTATGTTCTAGCAGCAGTATACGCAATCATTATTCCCCTCATATTCTTCTATGTAGCTTGGCAGGGAATTGGAACTATTAGAAAAAGAGCCCTCCTTCTTGGATTCGGCTTCACAATTTACTATGTGGGCAGAGTGCTTCAGGCGGCGCTAATTAAAACATATTTGTCTACATTGTTATCGATAGTATTAGCGCCCGCACTTGCCATGATTGCACTGATCCTCATATACTATGGTATACGCTACGAAGAAATCGAGTAGACTTGAAAATATTGGCCTCCTCAAGGATGGGAAGAAGCCTACGCTACATTTCAATCAAGCCCATCTTTTCCAGTTTTTCCAATATTTCACTTACTTTTTCTACAGTAAAACCAGTTTCTTCAGCGATTTCTTGTTTAGATTTTGTCCCATCACAAAAATTAGCCACTTTAAAAGCGTCCTCCTCTAAAAATACTCCCATTTTAATCACGGACTTGGGAATTTTCTTTTTCAGGAGTGGTTTCGGAACTGCAAGCTCAGCAATCTTGCCGTCCAAGGTCAATTTATCAATCAAGGGCAAAAACTCTTTAAAGGGTTTAGTGTCGCCCCGCCAGTTCTTAAGGTAATTGCTAAATCTCTCAAGAAAGTTATCCGCTATTTTGACCAGAGTCTCACGGAGAACCTTCTCGCTATCCCCCCTGTCAACACATGCAACAATTGTGGTTTCCCCACGCTTTTCGTAAATTATGTTATAACTCCTCATTTCCACTTCTCGAAGGATTGCTGGTTGATCCTTCCGTATAGATAACTCTGAGGAGAAATGTTGTAATGCTGTTAAGAAACCACTTATAAGCCCATCATCTATTTCCACATCTCCATACTTTCGCGAGACTAAACATATGCCGCTACAGGCCTCGATTATGTATATTCCATGTATCAAGTGTCATTGCACCACCAGTACAGATAATCTCAGGATTGGAATTGTATACCGCTTAATATAATTTAAGTAAATCAGTTTTATAAGTTTTTATAATTAGGAAAAAGCATGATGTATGAGTGTTTCTTATTGTTTTTTATGTAAAGGTGTCCTAGCACCCTGTTTTATATCTTGGAGCAGGAAATGGGGCTTCAGGGAGGCGTCATATGCACTCAGCCCACAAACAAATACATGTAACCTTATTCAAAAAATGCACTCACATTACACTGTCCTTTGGGAAAAGCAAAAATAATCCGCCAATCTTTAGACTCCACCACTTGGTTTCGAGGGTGAGCTGCCGAAGGTTCTTTTATGTTTTTTGGGTTATTGTAATAGTTGCTTCGACACTATCCCCCTCAATTTTTATTTCGAAATCTGTGCTGACCGCATTATCGTTGAAGAAGGGAACCTGTTTTATAACGTCGAGCCAGAGTTTCTTAATTTTGGCTGAATCGTTTAACCCTAACTTAGCCAGCTTTTTCGCTTGTGCGGTAGCATGAATTACGATGATTTGTTCTCCCTCTTTACCCATACTTGTGGTGTAGTAATAATCCCAAACATCTTTAAATTCTTTAGGCATTAGGTCTCCACCGAATCACATTATGACCTTCCCTATCCCTTTTACCCCTGTCACTATTTATAAATTTTAAGTCTAAATAAACACCGAGTAAACCGTTTGCCGACGATTTAATGTTCTAATCAGTATGAATTTTTATATAACTCGCATTTTTAAATACCCTTATTTCACATCGCAAACTAGACGAATCACTTTTTAATGATTTTATTAAGCACCTAATTTGGATTTGATCTGGGTATATTGGTACATTGCTCCTAACGCTTTGACAGCCATCTCTATATCCAAATAGGCAGGGTAATCCGCAGCTTCAAGAGCTTTGTAAATCTTGTTGATGCTCTCATTACTAGGTCCATAAATCCAGATTGCTGCTGGCTTTTCTACAGGGCCTCGAACTTCCTTGAGCATATTTACGTAGAGTTCTGGAGTGACTCCTGGAAAGGCGTAAAATGTAATTAGCAAACAGTCAACATTGGGGTCTTGATAGAAAACTTCAATCGCTTTTTTATAAGGCGTAATGGGATCCTGTAGAGTGGGCATTGCCGGCCCTATGTCTGAGGGATTACCAACCATGGTGGCGTGAATTCTAAATAACTTTTCGTTACTCTCATCCGACAATTTACCTAAAACTAATCCCCACTCTACCGCCGTGTCTATTGCCATAATGCCAGCACCCCCAGTGATAGTGACTATACCCAGCCTATTTCCTTTGGGAAGAGGTTGGTATCCGAACGCTTTAGCAATCTGTAACAATTCTGAGAAAGAATTTACTTGGATTAATCCAGTCTGTCTGAAGGCTGATTCGTATATTCTCTGATTCCCCGCAATGGATCCAGTGTGGGATGCCAAAGCCTTTTTGCTCTCGCTGGTCCTACCCGGCTTGTATATCAGGATCGGCTTCTTTTTAACCACTCTTTTTGCCACTTTTAAAAATCGCGCTCCATCCCTAATATCTTCAATGTGCAATGCAATTACTTTGGTATCTGGATCATCTTCCAGATATTCCAATAGATCCGTCTCGTTAACGTCACACTTGTTACTAAAATCACATATTTTGCTGACGCCGTACTGCAGCTCTTCAAAGGGAAATGCTTGCGCACCTATAATTCCTGTCTGAGCGGCCAGCGCTACATGTCCTTTTCTAATACTCTTGTATCCCAGAGGGTAAGGCGTCGTAATAACGCCTGAATAGGGGTTGACAACCCCAATAGTGTTGGGTCCCAGTAGTCTTATTCCAGTCTGCTTGGAAATGTTAACGATTTCTTGCTGAAGCTTCGCTCCCTCTTCGTCCCTCTCAGCAAAACCATCAGCCACAATAACCGCCCCTTTCACCCCTTTCTCCACACAGTCCCTAACTATTCCCGGTACAGCCCTAGCGGAAGTGATTATCACAGCCAAATCCACCTCGTCCGGAACTTCTTTTATATTTGGATAAACCTTTATTCCCTCAACCTCTGGATACGAAGGATTCACCAGATAAACTTGCCCCTTATACCCCAAATTTTTCAAATTATTGAGTGTAACCAAGCCTCCAAACCAGAGGCTTTTAATGGCGCCGATTATTGCGATGCTTTTCGGCTCAAAAAACGGAGCCAAATCACTTCCAAACGCTGTACTTCTCGACAGATTCTCAGTAAACCCCCTATTAGAAACAAACTTCTCTTCCTTATTTTTTTGAATCAACTTTCCACCTTCCTTCTACGCCTTTCCAATGATTCACACAAGTAAACAACTTCAAAAGCACATTTGCTGACTCTTGAAGCATACAAAAATAATTAGCAAGAATACTCGAGATTAATTTTTTAAGAACATCGATTGAGTAGAATATAAGCCTTTTTCTAAAATAATCGACATAATTATCTAGGCGTTACCTATTGTGTGCGCATTCGGAAAGTGTTCTAAGCTCCCCTGATGGGAGCCTGCTGGCAGTTGTTCCACAGACAAAAACGCCGAAATACGTCCAATAAGAAGGATGTTTGAGCCGAAAAATGTACAGAG
>JAHQXB010000132.1 GCA_029856435.1 Candidatus Jordarchaeia archaeon | reverse complement strand
AGGTTAGAAAGTTCGCAGTTAAGATAAGGAATGGCTTCGACCACTGGTTCACCTTCCTCACCACACTAGGCGTCGAGCCACAAACAATAGGGTTGAGAGAGCCCTCAGAGAACACGTTGTCCAGAGGAAGATTATGGGGATGCTCCGAAACGAGTAGGGCGCATTCATACATGGGACCATCATGATTGTTCTGGCAACATGGAAACAGCGGGGACTAGGCCCATCAGAGACGCTAGCAGCCACCTTAAGCCTCCAGTGGCAAAACAGCTAAACACATACCAATAAGCATATGGGTGAACTAGGAAGTTAGTAATAATTATTCTCCAACGAATCTTAGAATGGCCTGGTTAAATTCGTCTGGTTTTTCAAGCATAAGCATGTGCCCCGCGTCAGGAATTATTTCAAGGAGCGAGCCTTTAATGTTTTCATGTAGTAACTGGGCCATTGAGATGGGAATTAGGGAATCCGCCCCAGCTATTATGAGCGTCGGAATATTAATCTCTTTAATCCTCTCTCTTAGGTCTACTCCCCTTCCCGCCTCAAAATCGTTAAGCCAAATGCTGGGGTCATAAACCGACTGCGTGGGAAGATATTTCAGTATAGAGGATAGGTCTCCTTTCTCAAGCGTTTTTTTGGAGAAAAGCCGGGACATAATTGCCCTACCAATCACCTCAGGTGGTTGATTGAGAAAGAAGTTGCGAAGGGTTTCTGAACTTCCGGACTTATTTGAAATTCTGGTTGGATCAGGAAACTTGGCAGCGCTGTCAACAATGATGAGTTTCTCGAACAGCTCGGGACGCTTCAGGGCTAGTTGCTGAACTATAAGGCCACCCAACGAGTGGCCGGCAATAATGGCATGGTCGAGTTTAATCTGTTTCATGAAACCAGCCAAGTGGTCAGCGTACCCTTCTGTGGTAGTCTTTTCCTTCAGGCGCTCAGACTTTCCATGCCCCGGCAAATCGATGGCAATAACTCTGAGCTTCTTTGATAGTTCTGAAAGCTGTATTCCCCAGTACTGGCTGGTGCCGCCCGCACCATGTACCAGAATCAACGTTCTTCCCTTCCCTTTAGACTCATAGAAAGTATTCAGACCATTAACGCTTACAAAAGGCATATTGAAACCACCTCAAGCTTTAAACATTATACCCCCAATTCTCCCTTTATTTTTTCCTGAATTTTTGGTCCATACTTGTTTATAGTTTCCATCATTGCTCTAACGTTTTCTAGTTTGGTTTCAGTCGAGGGGGAGATTTCGCAGCCTGTTGAAATAACGAATTTTGATTTGTGCCCCGATTCTATTAGAGCCTTTGCAACTTCTCCCATGAAGCCCCGCGTGGCTTTCTCCACCATTTCTACGGTTCCAAAAGTGAAAAGCTGGGTGTCAAGGGAGCCCACGATCATAGTGTCACCACTGTATTCCTTTACTATTTTTGAGATTGAGCGGTTTTCTCCCCTATCAGGATATGTTGCCAGACTGTAGAAGGGACACTGATATTCTCGAATTTGGATACCAAGCATCGGAGACTCGCCGCAGTTGTGAATACTGTACATATACCCCTTCTCAAGGATTTTCTGCCTGATTTTCGGCTCATACCTACCCTCAAGATTTCTGTAATCAGCATCACTCATTATTGTGCGATTGCCCCATAAGTAGTCCATGCATATTGCTCCAGCGCCTCCCCCATCGGGGTAACAGTCAAGGTACTCAACTATTGCTTCCGTTACTACTTTTAGGGCGGTGTCGACGGCTTTAGGCTCCCTCCTAATGTCTTTGAGAACTCTTTCAGCGCCAGCTAGCTGAGTTAAAACAAGAAGTGGGCCTTCAACTAAGATTGAGAAGGGTACCTGTTCAGCAACCTTCTCCATTATTAGTTTGGTGGTCTCAATTTGGTGCTTCATTCTCGCCCCAGGTATTTTGGGCGCCTCAAGCTTCTCGTAGTCCTCAACACTCCTTATTAGGAATTCTTCCACCATGGGCGTGTTTTCCTCGGGGAAGCGTATCTTCGCCCCAAAATCCCCCGCAATAACAGATAGATCAATGAGTAACGGTATAACGTCCATGTTAAACTCCTTCTGAGCCTCAAGAAGAGAGTTTGCAGCAACTTTGGCGTTCGTGCTGTACTCTCTATGCGTGGCTCCTACAAGCCTCCTACTTAAACCACAAACCATGGGAAAAGCGGGAAGCCGATCCACGGGCCCATCAACGAAAGCATTAAACACCCTTTCAAAGGGACTCATCTTCCCCACATTGTTCACCTCAATAACCTTTTAAAAAGTTTCACAGCCTCCATAGCATTCGTGGCGTAAATGTGTGCACCAGCATCATCGGCAAAATTCCCAGAAACTGGAGCACCACCCATAGCAATTTTGACCCTTGGCGCAAGGCCTTTCTCGTAAAGAAGGTTCGCCACTCTCTCCATGTTCTTCATGGTTGCGGTCATAAGGGTGCTCATCGCCACCGCGTCTGCACCCTGCTTTTCAACCTCTGAAACAAACTTTTCAACAGGAACGTCTCGTCCAAGATCTATGACCTTAAATCCAGCGGCGGTAAGCATAGTTTTAAGAAGGTTTTTTCCGATATCGTGTACGTCTCCCTCAATTGTCCCAATGAGGATCTTTTTTTTCACATCCGTCTCAGCTATGCCTATGTGGGGCACCAGAATCCGCAGGGCAGTATACATGGTGTCTGAGGATAATAGTAGATCAGGTAAAAATATTTCAGAATTTTCATATTTCCTAGCTATTTCAAGCATACCCTCCCCTAAGGCTTCAATAGCCGCTATAAGGTCCATCTTTTGCTCCACAATTTTGGATGCCGCATCAATCGCTTCTTTCTCATCATAATCAATAACTGCTTTTTTTAGCTTTTCAAGAAGTTCATAACCAGCCAAAGTCTCCAAGCTCCCTAAATCTTTCCATTAGAGCAATTGATTTATGGCATTTCTTTCTCTTCTTTAATGATTGAGATTTCAACTTCCTTCTTTAGTTTTCTTAAAGAAATATTAATGTTTTGATTGGCCAGTCTCCTTACCCTCACCAAATCCTCAAACTCAGCACACACCGAGGGTGTTTTTCCCTCCCATTCCTTAATAACCTTAAACAATGATGCTTTCCTCCCCGGATTTTCCCCTTAGTTTCGGTAGATATTTCCTGTTTCATAACGAACTTATCGGGCTGAATTTCAGTGGCACCACCCTGTTTCAAAAATGTTTTCGCGTCTTTTTCTAACAAACCTTTATATAATTTTTTGTCTTATAGAGGGGCATGAGGGTTAAAATTTTTAGGAGGTAGAAGAATTTTGGAAGAGGTTTACATAGTTGATTATCTTAGATCTCCGTTTTCTAGGTCGAGACCCGCGGAGCCTGAAAAAGACGTATTTAACAAGGTGTACATGCCTGACGTAGCTGCTATGCTTATAAATAAGATAATTGAGAGGACGGGCATAAACCCTGAGGACATTGGAGATGTTGTTACGGGGTGTACTATGCAGATGAAGGAGAACTGGCTCTACGGTGGACGAGTCATAAACATGCTGGCTGGACTCCCAATGAACGTTGCGGCCCAAGCTATAGATCGAGTGTGTATTTCCGCCATGTCTGCGATTCATAGGGGAGCCATGGAGATAATGACTGGTTACTCTGATGTTTTCTTCGCCTGTGGTATAGAACACATGACCCACCTGCCCATGCAGTTAGACCTCAACCCACACATAGGGGTGAGCCCCTCACTTATGAAGCCCGAGTTCGTGCAGAAGTACGACTTGCTAACTGCAATGAGCATGGGCCTAACAGCAGAGAAGCTCTTCGCCAAGTACAAGGACAAATTTGGCTGGACCAAAAGAGATTTGGACGAGTTTGGGGTAAGAAGCCACCAGCTGGCCGCAAAGGCCCTAAAAGAAGGCTACTTCAGAAATGGTGCTGGATATCCCCAAGGCAGGAAAGAGGGAGAAATAATTCCAGTAGAGGCCGAAATGCCTGATGGAACAAAGAGAGTAATAGACTCTGATCAGTCTATAAGGCCAGACACCACACTGGAAGCAGTTGAAAAACTCAGACCCGCATTCAAGCCCGACGGCGTCATAACAGCTGGAAACTCCTCTCCCCTTAATGCTGGAGCTACAGCAATGCTCCTAATGTCCAAGAAGAAAATGAGGGAATACGGCCTGGAACCTATGGCCAGAATAGTTTCCATGGGCTGGGCGGGAGTCGATCCCAGCGTAATGGGCGAGGGGCCAGTGCCCGCCACACAGATGGCTTTAAAACACGCCAAACTGGAGGTCAAGGACATAGACTTCTGGGAAATAAACGAAGCCTTCACAGTAGTAACACTATACGCAATCAAAGCCTTGGGACTGGACAAGGACAAAGTTAACGTGAAGGGAGGAGCCACAGCCATAGGGCACCCACTGGGCTCAACGGGAGTAAGGATAACTGGAACACTGGCCAGAATACTGCAAATTGAGAATGCACGTTACGGCTGCGCCACACTCTGCGGAGGCGGCGGACAGGGAGGAGCAACGATAATTGAACGCGTATAAATCCTAAACCCACCCTTTTTATTTTCCGGTATTCCTACTTGTTTTCTATATTTGTAACCACCATTTTTTGAGAGTCAGGAGATGTTCGTTTGCCTGTTGATAGGAATAGTGGAATGTGGAATCCCCAAGAAGAAACTTTGACCAAAGAGGAAAAGAGGCTACGCGATGAGAAGAATTTGGTTAGGATTTTCAGGCACGCCTACAGCAACTCTCCCTTTTACCATGAAAGATATAGGGAGGCTGGCTTAACCGCTGAGGACATAAAAACTCTGGAGGACATCAAAAAGATTCCCTTCTTGAGGAAACCCGAACTACAGGAGGCACAAAGGAAAAATCCCCCCTTTGGAAACAATCTAACCGTTCCCATAAATAAACTCTCAGAAATCTTCGTCTCGCCCGGACCAATTTTTGAGGGGGTGGTGGCAGAGGAAGTGGAAGCTATGCTTAATGCTAGGTGTAAGGCGTTTTATTCCTGTGGAGCCAGACCCGGAGACATAGTAATAAACACATTTATGTATCACATGGTTCCCGCGGGGCTAAACATACACATGGGCTTCAGACGCTTGGGCTGTACAGTGGTTCCCACAGGCGTGGGACAAACCGCCTATCAAGCAATAATAATGAGGGATTTGGGAGTAACAGTTTTCACAGGAACCCCCTCTTTTCTAGCCATGATTGGAGAGGAAGCCAAAAAGGGAGGAATAGACCCCAGAGGAGACCTAAAATTGGAGCTAGGCATTTTTTCCGCGGAACCCCTACCTGATGGTTTGAGAAAATCTCTTAGGGATACTTTTGGAATTCTTGCACGGCAACTCTTCGGAACCGCAGACCTGGGAACCGTAGCCAGAGAATGCCCCCAGGAGAATGGAATGCACATTGAGGAATCCCTAATAATGGAAATAATAGACCCCAACACCATGGAACAGGTAGCACCAGGAGAGGAGGGGGAAATCACCTGCACCATGCCCCATAAACTAGCAAATCCCATTATCCGGTTCAGAACTGGTGATGCCACCATACTCCGCGAGGAAAAATGTAGCTGCGGAAGAACTTCACCCAAACTGAAAAAGATACTAGGAAGAGTAGACCAACTGGTAAAGGTCAAAGGCATGTTCGTACACCCCGTAAACATCAAAAGCGTGGTTCAAAAGCACCCGGAACTGGGAAACTATGAAGCAATAGTTGATAGACCCCAATTATCTGACGTGCTAACAATAAGAATAGAATTTGAAGGTACAGGGAAGAGTTTGCCAAAAAATCTGGAAGAAGCTAAAGAGGAATTGGAAAAGGAATTCAAAGAAGTTCTCAGAATCAAAGCCGCCGTGGAACTAGTGCAAAAAGGCTCCATAAAAGAAACAAAGGAGAGGATAGTAGACCTAAGAAAAATGGAGTAAGAACATTTAGCACCGCCAACTGAAGCTCCCAAGATACACTTAGTCACTTTCTATCCCATAGCCTCTCAACACTTTAGGCTTGCCACATCTATTTTTAGAGCCAATGTAGAGAAAACAAAAAATACAGAGCAGTCATACATTAAGGATTCTAGGTGACTACAAACTGTCACCAAAAGGGGTACGCGTGTCAAGGAGTTTTGATTTGAACACACGATTTTTTATTTTGAGAGAATCTTTTAGACAGTAAATTGTGCACTTTTTGGCACCAGACTTCTCTTCAAATGTTGCGTGCTATGTGTTTTTATTGAGAGGGGAACATTACTGACTATATTTGAGGCCTCTAGAAGGAGTGGCCTTCTTATAGAAACATATTTCATAAATTTTGTATTAATATAACATAATAGGATAGTTTTATGTCTCAAATATACAGGGTATTTATATAACGCATTAATAAGTCAAAATTGCAAGTGAAGTTATGGGAAGTGGTAGACACCAAACCATCCGATTATATACTATTTGAAACAGGGCCATTCAAAGAATCCGACCTTGCATCCTACATAGCACTGGTAACATCCGCCATCGGTGAAGAAGCGAAAACAAGCGGCCCCCTGTTCACAGTCAGGTTTAATAAAAACACTTCGCGATACCTAGCCACAAAATTTGGAGTAGAAGTGTCAGAAGATATCAAAACCCTAGAGCAACTGGCTAAATACATAATTTCAATATCTGAAAAACACAAAGAAGCCAAGCGTTCATGTATGCCCATTTCAAAACCGAAAGCGAGTTCCTAGGACAAACTGGAGCAGGAGCCCGAGTAGGAGCCATAGGATTCTACAAAGACGCAGACAAAAAAACTATCGAAGAAAGAAACGTAGATATAGACGCTCTTCTAACAACCTATCGCCAAACCATAAATGCACTAAAAGTTTCTACACTCGACTTGAGACATAAAAAGAACGGCGGCGGAAGCGTCAACATACTCTGGCCAAACTGCTACTTTTCAGACATATGCCGATACACTTTCGAAAAAGGATTACTAAAACGGCCAGATGGCAGACTACAATGCACCCACAGCGTAGCCATGATCCAGTTTTTCAAATTGACCACGAGATATGAATGGGACTACACCATATTAGAATATAATAATTCACACTGCATAGTAAGCCTACATGATCTATTAACTGGCACTGTCAACCAGATATTGTCTGTTGTGCAAGAAGAAACCCACCAAAAAAACTTAATACATCCAAAAATTTTGTTTCCACTGTCATTTTGCATTTCATATTGCCACAGTGTTTATGTGTGGTTTATGCGGCTAGCTTGGAGCAGCACTTCCAACTGGTACAACCCAGCCAGTGGTACAGGACAGCGCCTATGAAGGTCTGGAGTATTCAACACTCGGTCTGACCACTCAGCTCAAAGCATCGCTAGAGCAGCACAGCACCCGAAAAGAGAAGAGGATAAGTGGACTATAATCACAAGTCAAATAAAACCAATAAGCGTCTAAATGCGTCAATCTCTTGGACGCGTTCGCTAGTGGCGGTGGGCGTATTTAGGCGGCCGACACAACAGGTTAACAAAAAAGTGATTTTTTCTCTTCGTAATTCCTGTTTAACTATGAAATCGAGATTCACCTTTGCATCTCTGAATATTATATTCTCTTTAATCATATACATATGCTGTGTAGCTAGTCTTAGGGGTTCTTGTGTGTTTGAATTATGGAAAATTTAGCGAATTAAAAGTAGAAAGGGTTAAAGTCCCCGGCTTCTATGTTTTTTGAGGAATGGAGTGGTTCATAAATGGAGGCTGAGTTGGACTGTGTTCCCTGCTTTGTTAGGCAGGCTCTAGAAGCGGTTAGAATGGTTACCAAGGATAGGTTAAAGCAGGAAAAGGTTTTACGGGAAGTCCTCTCGGTACTGAGCAAAACATCTTTTAATGGTCCCCCAACGGAGATTGCCCACGTGGTGCATGGCATTGTTAAGAAGGTGGCGGATAATCCTGACCCCTACAGGGAGGTGAAGAAAAAGTCCAATAGAATGGCCCTTGAACTTTACCCGGAGCTTAAAAAAATGGTGCAAAGGTCCCAAAATAGGCTTTTGACCGCGGTGAAACTCGCGATAGCGGGAAATATCATTGATTACGGGCCCTCCTCAAAGTTTGATGTAAATAAGACCATTGAGGAAGTCTTGACGCAGGATCTTGAGATAAACGATTTTCAAAGGTTCGAACAGGTGCTGAGGAACGCGAAAAACGTAATCTATCTTGGGGACAATGCTGGAGAAATTGTTTTTGACAGGGTTCTCTTGGAGGAGATGCCCGACAAAAAGGTAACCTTCTTTGTTAGAGCGGAGCCTATTTTAAATGATGCCACCGTAGAGGATGCGAGGGAAGTGGGTATCGATAAATTAGCTGACATCATGAAGATAAGCGTGGACCACGAGGGTATGAATAGAAACTCAGAAGTGTTCGCCAATTTCCTAAGACAAGCAGATATGGTGATTAGCAAGGGTCAGGGGAATTATGAGGCTCTAAGTGACAGGAAGGCAGGAGTGTTCTTCCTACTCAAAGTCAAGTGCCCCGCAGTGGCAAAACACATCGGAGCCCACGTCGGAAGCACTGTTCTAAAATTCGAGGACAAAACCTAAAATTTTTCAAAATTCCAAGAATTCATTCCTTTTCTTTTATCCTCCCAAAAAATTGAGTTGGCGACTTGTAAAAGTTTACGAAAAGGGCTATAAACCGTTTCATCCAGATTCAGTATTTGCCGATAATATTATTATACTCGTTATGGATGCCGCATTCCACATTCGAATGACAGTCATACTAGATGACTTAAAAAGATATTTTCAAGTTCTTGAAGGAGAAGATGAAAATAAAAATAGATGTCTACAAAAAGTTATTTGAAGATACTGGGGTCAAAAATTTTTTTGATAATATCGATTTAAGGTTCTCTTCTCCTTCAACTAGTCCCCGTGGGGCGGTGTGTCTCAGATTTGCGCGTGGGAGGAGAAGGGAGGTGGAGGCTTTTATTTGGGAAACAATAGTTCAGTCAGTCAAGGGAGGCGTTTCAAATATTAAAGAGGAAATTATTTGGTGAGTGGAAAAGGCCCATTTTGACAGATGATTGGTTTTTTAAGATAATTGAAGGAGAGTTGTTAGAGGGGGTTCGTATAGGTAATGTATGCGCCTGTATGGCAGGAAACTACAAATCATAATTATTTTTCTCAATATTCCTCTGCTCCCAGCTCCGGACTGGAAATGGACATAGAAGAAGAGAGTTATTAGTTAATTTGGCAAGGAAAAAATCACTTAAAACACCCATTTCCCACAAGACTCTAACGCCTCTATCTAAAATTGGCCTCTCATCCGTTACGCCACGTTTTGAAGTAATGAATGAGACCCTTTAAGAGTGAAAACATTGAACTTTTTCCCGAAGAGGAACTCGAATTTGAAATCGTTGTAAGAATATCTCCTTTAAAACGTGAGACTGCAAAGATGAGAGTAAAGAACATCAGAAAGGCAACGCTGGGTATTTCAGAGCCGGAGGAAATTTAATGGCAAAGGAACATCCCGGGTATGATATCGTAAACGGCAGCGAAGACCTTACGCAGGGAGATTTTATCAAAGAATGCCCCATTGTGGTGCCCCCCCCAGAAATATCTGATGAGATAGATTTTGAAATTATGAAAAATGACGTTGGTGTTATGAGTCAATCTTGTGATCTTGTCCAGAGAAAACTGAACCTAGTTTTACTCTGCCCTGTTTGGCAAGTGAATTTGAGAAGAGAAGCGATTTCTTCAAAAGTAGAAAAGGAAAAGAGATGTTAAGACAAGGAAACCCACCGGGATACCACCTTTTGAACAAAAGTGACATAAAAGGATTAGAAACAGAGTATTTAGTTGTTGACTTTAGAAGCGGCCATAGCGTTCCCTTTAACTTCCTCATAGACCTAGCCAAAAGCAGAGGGAAAAGGCTACGCTTGTTGCCACCATACAGAGAACACTTATCCCAAGCTTTTGCAAGATTCTTAGAGTCGGCTTACCATTTGATTACCACCATTCAAATATTGGAAAAAAGAAACACTTCCCACCCCCCAACACCAAAATACCTTCGGACTTAATTGGAGCGAACCCTATTATATGATGAAGAACCCCTCACCAGAAAGGGTATAGTTTTAACTTCATTTAAATCTTGTAGAGGGATTTTTGTGAAGATTATCCTTACAAATGGAAGAACAACTTAGCAACTCTTTTTGAGCGTGGAGGGCTCAAAATGGTTGGCGAGAACTCCTTAGGCCTAAAATCTTGAGCGTTAAAATGGTTCACGGAGCAAACTTGCAGATGGAAAAGAGAAAAAAGGAGGGGTAAGGGTGGTTTATTTTTGTCTACGGCGCGTGGAAACAATTATGCCCACTACTACGGCCACTATGAGGAGAACAACAGCCCCCATGAAAAGCAGTGTATTCCTCTGTTGCTGCTGGTAGCTGTTATAAACAGTGAAGTATGGAAGCAACAGAAACATGAGTAAACTCCACGCCACTCCCGGCATCCAAGGCGCACCAGTCGAGTAGAAGTATGTTAACTCGGCGTATGTATTGTACTCATTGCCAGACGAATCCGTGGTATTCACATCTATTTTCACATAATTCTTAGTGTTGGGGGAGTACCAATAATAGCCTACGATTTCATCTGCGTTAGTGATATTTATAACAGCTATCTTCCAACATTCAAATGTCCCAGCCAGCACAGTTATATATTCTATACCTTCGACCCTGAAATAAGGATAGAAGACGTAGGCATCTGGAAAACTTAAATCTTCAGAGGGAGCAGATTGATTGTTCCATGTTGTGCCATTGAAATAATTGACTTCTCCATGAAGTGAAACGTTAAGGGCGTCAGTGTAGTATCCGAAGGTTTTACCTTGTGAGAGGGTGAAGTTAAAAATGGAGTAGGAGTACGTCTCATTTAAGGAGATATACAATGATGCGTTTAGCTTCTTACTACCAGTGTCGTAGTTCACCTTCCACTCAGATTTTATCCACAAAAAGTTGTATTCTTCTAGATTGGGATTGACGCTGAGATATAGTTTTAGCACGCTAGAGTTGCCGAGGCCGACGATGTCAGATGCGTTCAAGTCACTTATGCCGAAACATTCGGAAAGGATGTCTAGGAGGATGAGTATGCTCTGCGGCTCTACGGGACTAAACCATAATACGTAGCAACTCCTAATATTGCCGTGGTAATCATTTGTATTTGTGGTGAAACCTGTGGTGTTGGAGTACATTAAGGTTTGAACGCTGCTCAGGCTTGTCATATTTGTGAAGTTGAGGCTGTAAGTCCACCTTTCTTGAAGCCCGAAGGTTGGGTGCTCGCCTGAGAGCTTTGGTTGAATGGGAACGGATATTGTTGCTGCCGTGTGGGCAGAAGAGCAGTACATTGATAGCAGGGCGATTAGGGCAACTGCCATGAGAAACTTGCCAATCTTAACTCTCTTTTTCACTCCTATCTCAACCTGCAATCTCTAAAATAATAGCTTGGTGATGTAGAATTGTTCGGTTTCGCCTCAAAAGGGGGGTGTTTATAGGGCTTCTTTCACGATTTGGAGCCTTACTAGGGAGATGGAACCGAATAAATCTGCATCACCATAATAGCTTTCCCAAAAATTTTTTAAAATTTTGGAGGTGGTAATAAGTCTATGCTTTATTACTCTGTGTAATTTTTGTGGTAATTTAGATGGGAACATTGGTTCAAAATGATTTTGGAGGAGGATATAGACGGCTTCGTAGACCATTGTAGGGCTCAAAAAGACTCATAATTGAGAACCTCAGCACTTCTTACAACAATGCCTCTCGAAAAAAGGCAGCTAATCCTCCTCGAAAGGGGGAAAGTGAATTTGAATAAATTTTAAGTTTTGGGTCTACATATTTCGATTTTCGCAATTTAATTGGAAAAATCAAAAATTTTTAATCAAAATTCGATTTAAAAAAGGAAGGTGGAAACATTTATATTGAATCAATCGTAATTATGGAGTGCTACTAATAGGATTTTTAAGTGAAGGTGGAAAGCATGGAAAAAATAGGAACACCATATGACCAGGTTAATGTCAATGCGCTTTTAGATGTCTGTATTGCTATTTTAAAGAATCAGGAGAATTTGTATGGTGCAGCTTATGGGCGCTTAGCCAGAAAGAACACTGTACTTTTTGCATCCAAAAAGTGTGGAGAACCGCCGGTTGAGGAAGCCCAAGATTGGGATTGGGCACAGGTAAAGGGGTACCTGCAAAAAAAACAGGACAAGTACCTTTACGGCTTCAATGCGCTTATATATGCTATGGGAAAGACAGAGTCGACGTTCCAAGGCGCTACGGGAAGTTCACAGAGGATTTCAACAACAGAAGCAGCAAAAAGTTTGGAATCAGGAAAGAGTGGAGAGGCCACCAACCTTGAAGAAGCTTGGAGAAAATCAGTTGATAAACTCGTGTTCTTCGGATTGATGCCCACCAAGGTTAGTTACAAAGTAGAGGATGAAAACACTGTTGTGTATATGGTTGAGGATTGTCCTTTTAGGGACTGCTGCGAAGCTTTTGTTACAGAAAAAATTAAGAAGATGGATGGCAGGCAAATCTGCGCCTTGGGACGTTTGATGAGTTCAGATATCGGGCAGAAACTGAAAGCAGGCTGCGACTACTACCTGGACGATTTCGCCAACCCTAGCTGCAAGGGCCGAATAGTAGAGCTTTTCTAGAAAAAATTTTACCTAAACTATTTCTTTGTTTGGATACTTGGCGGTCTCTCTGTCACTTTTTCTTTAAAACCCCTTTTTTGCGAATTTGAAAACGTTTTTAGTGGGATTGTTAAGCTTCTCATAATAAAGCTTCACTCTTTTAAGAGACCACCATATAAGTGGATAAAACTCTAAACAACATCGCGGAACGAAAAGAGAAACAAAATTATTTTAGTTGCCTCGCTGGATCTGAGAAGTAGGGATTAAAGGGGGGAGCGGAAGTAAACCAGTTTCCCCACCTTCTATCTGACTTCTCGTAGTTCACGCTCTCTCCTAATAATTGTGATATAAATTATTCGGCTCCTTTTCACTAATAGAGCTCCAAATCCAAGATTTATAAAAGTCCATTTTTGAGGCATAGCCGAACTATTCTGCATCACCCCTAATAATTGCTTAAAACTTATATAAGGGGATGAACAAAGAATCTGTTAATTTCTGACATAATTGAAATATGCAGGAGGATGGTTGGTGTGGCGTTTAAAGCAGCCTTTCTTGCCCATGCTCCGGATGCTGATCCAAAGAAGCACCGCTGTGTGATTGAGACAGGTAAGTATAAGCTTTTCGTGGTGGTGGTCAAGAGCCAAGATGAGGCACTAAAAGAGTGTAAATACCTTGTGGAAAAAGAGGGTATTCACGCAATTATGCTCTGCCCCGGATTCACACACAGAGACATTGCCAAAATTGTGGAAACAGTTGGGGATAAGGTCAGTGTAAATGTAGCTAGGGGAGATGGACCAAGCACCAGAATTGCAATAGAAGTAATGAGTAGGGAAGGCTGGTTCCCGGCAAAATAAAAAAAGAGAAAAATGCAAAGAAAGAGAAAAGCGATTTCGCCTAAACAGACTTTCTTCTCCCAAGGAAAAAAGGGCATCTTAGGATTAAACTCGTGGAATTTTCAAGCCACCTCACAATCGCGCCCCTTCCGCTACCTCTTTTCTTCCACATCCTTCCCCTTTTTTTGGGCTTCTTTGACCGAACTCTAGGATAAGGTTCTGTGGAGTCTGGAGCCTTCCTGTTGACTTTTAATTTCTAAATTTAGAGCGCTCACAGACTGTGGAAAGCTTATGAGGATCACCTTAACCTGAACTGGCACTGGAAACCATTTTGAGTATGGTGTACATGGAGGCTATGCTCTAAGCCAAGGGTTTTATAGTGTTATATATGGCTATTATAGAAACGAGTTTATCCCTATATGCGCGAGGAAAAACCAGCATTACCTCTCTCTCGTTCACAACAGTGGTTCTGAAGGGTAGAAACTGGAACCGTCCCGAAGCCTTACCGGAAAGCCTCAAAACACCAATTTCCCCGATCCGAATAAACTTTTAACGCGTGTAGCGAAACTTAGACCAAAAACTTCTCCGGTAATCATCCTTATTTTTTTCACCCTTCTCTCGGACACTGGGAAGAATTTTTTGAAGCATTAGATACTCACACCTTAACATAGCTCTACATAACATTAAGATTTCCCGTTCTGCGTCTTGAAGCATCCTAGAAAGCTTGTCAACATAGGCGTCCTCACTTTTCAATAGGGTAATCTGTGTCTCTTCCTCAACGCTGGGCTCATTACGCTCCCCATAAATAGACTTAAAACCCATTTTTCGCAGATTCTGCGAATTTCTCCGTGA
>JAHQXB010000103.1 GCA_029856435.1 Candidatus Jordarchaeia archaeon | reverse complement strand
TTTCAGTGTAGACTTTTGTCGTAGGATAGGAGGATATGATAGCCGCGTCATGTAGGACGGGAAACGTGAGTGAGAGTTGCTTCCTAGCAGGTGTCTCAAATAACACCGCCTCAAATAGTGGTGTTATAAAAGCACATCAAATTTCAAAAATCTTCCCCAAAGCCGACTAAATCTCTATCGCCATGGGTGAGTCATAATTTGTGTTGAGTGTTTATTTTGGTTGGGGCAACTTGAGTTTAGGTGGGTTCGACTCTGCTTCGCCCTAGGTCGCTTAGGATGTAGTTGTCTTTGTCTTTTTCGAGTAATTTTAGTTCTGCTAGTCTGTTTAGTTTTCTCCATAGGGTTGTTTTTGGGATTTCTATTTTATCTAGTAGGTCTGTTAATTTTACGCTACCTTTTTCAGCTATTTTTTTGAGTATATCTAAATCTAATTTGTCTAGATCCATTGGGAGCATGATGTCTAGGGAGGTTGTGAAATATAATGATGAGTCTTCTGTTTCCAGCTCAAGTTTTAGGTTTCCTAGATTGAGGCTTAGGGCGGCTGCGAGTGTTTCGATTATGAGTAACCTTTGTCCTCCGCTGATGTTTAGTATTAGTTCTTCACCTTTTAGGCTTAAGGATTTCAGTACTTTTCTGAGGTTTGAAATTGCTCCGTATGGATCTTGAATGTTTATTTCGGCTTTTTCCACTTCTAGTTTTGGAAGCATGTTTAGTAATGTTTGCTTCAGGGTTAGGAAGGCTTTTTCTCCTCTTGGATCTCCTTTTTGGGGTAGTAGGGCTAGGAGTTTGTCTCCTTCTTTTATTCCTCTTCGCATTATGGCTCTTAATGCGAATTTTTCATCGAAGCCGAGTGTGACTATTAGTATCATTTT
Source organism: Candidatus Jordarchaeia archaeon (assembly GCA_029856435.1). Lineage (GTDB taxonomy): Archaea > Asgardarchaeota > Jordiarchaeia > Jordiarchaeales > Jordiarchaeaceae > Jordiarchaeum. The sequence continues at coordinate 13,491 of JAHQXB010000103.1, read as the reverse complement.
CATCATCTTGTTCCATGGTTTTAGAACAATTATTTGTTTCCCCTAGTTGTGTTTCAAATTGATGAAACAAATTTCATTTCTATGGAACCAAAAAATATATATGCTGGTTAGGTCATATAAATTTTAAGGTGATTAGGAATGAGTTTAGACCTAAAAAAATATCGAGGTGTAGCCACATCACTCGCAGCAGTTGGCATAGCTTCTAGGAGCTATTCTATCATAGACCGTATAGCCAATGCCCTATCCTACGATAGTGTAAGCAGAGCACTCTATGAAAACTCTCGAATCCTTGAAAATCTTCTGAGGAGAAGTATTGAAACAGAGGGAGCGGAGGGAATATTTGAGGAGCCCCATAAGGAAAAGGAAGGCTTAAAAGTGGTAAAAATTGTTTCAAAAAAGGATAACACTAGAGTAGTAGATACAGTCTCTGGTTACCTAGCAGACGATGAGCAGATTAAAAACTTCCTTGAAGACGCTTCAAAAAACATAAGAATAGCCCGAAGTGTGGCAAGCTATGCCATGTCTATGGTAGCATCAGCCCTCTCTAAGAGGGAGGAAAAGGAGGCATAATATGGAAGGATTTCTAAGCATAGCCTTTAGGCTTTTAGTCAATTTGGAAAGTCTTAACAGTGTTGAGACTGTAGGCAACTTAGTAAGACACAGAACTGCTCCCATAATCACGGGCCAGGATGGGAGTTACTCCATTCGATTTGTGCCAGCAATTTCAGGAGAATCACTTGCCCATGCATATCAGTTCTACCTAGTGGAGGAAGCAAAGAAAAGAAAACTGCCCCTTTCGCCATACTCGGAGCGCGGCGAGTTTTTAAAATTCACGGATGATAAACTCATAAAGGAAGCTGGAATTTCTATCCCTGAGAATGAGAACGGGATAAGGAACGCAGAAGTACAGGTTATGCTCAAGGACTATGTATGTGATGTGGGCGGTTTCCTTTATGCAGGAGCTTATCCTATAAAGAGGACGTCCACCTTTCAAGTTGGGTATATGCTTCCTGCAGTTTTTGAAACTGAAGCCGCAGCTTTGGAGTCTCAGTTTCAAGTGAGATATGCTTCCTCTTCTATGAAACAGTACCAACAACCCTACAATGTTGAAGTGGGATCTGCCGTTTACACATTCACTTTTAATCTGGATATTTCTAGAATATCTGTTCCCTCAACAGAATTTGGAGAGAGGAATCAAAAAGATGAGAGTGAGCTTGCAAAGCAAAGGGACGCTCGAGTGGTGGGAGCATTGTCCGCTTTAGCGCAATTTCTAACTCAATTTCAGTGTGGTGCTAAGAGAAGTAGGTTCCTGCCAAACATTGAACCCCTATCAGCTATAGCAGCATACTCGCCTAATGCAAGCTTTATTGTTTGTCCTGGAAATTCTAAAAAATTCATCGGAGAGTCTGTTAAAAGAGCGCAAACTTTCTCAACCGTAATGAAAAAGTTACAGAGTAATGTCACAGTTTCTACTCTGGCATTCGACAAGGAAGACGCTGCCGAAGGGGTGGAGGGTGTGGAGGTAACCAAAACCCCGGAAGACTTTATGAGCAAACTTGTGGATATGACAATGAAGAAGGGTTAAAAAGAGAAGGAGTCTCTTTTAATGCTAGTTCTGAAAGTTAAAGCAGAGTACCACTGGGGTTTTTGGATAAGGTCTCCTGGAACCAGTAAGTATCAGAGCGCCACCCCTCTCCCTCCTCCAACCACTCTCATAGGGGCCCTCGCCTATCCTCTAGTTAAAAAAGGGGTCTTAAAGTTAGATGGGCAACAAATAAAGGGAGAGACAATTAAGCTTGAGAAAAATAGTATTCTGAGCCCCGCGATGGTAATAGAAAAGTACGTGGTGTGTGCATCTGCATATCTGGATAACATTGCAATAATTTGGGAGGATTTAAGCAAGTACAATACTATCCTCTTTCACGAAACAACAAAAAGCGAAGAGGATGAAATACTTGCTGGTGGAAGAAGGTATACGATGAAATTCAGAACAGGAGCCATTCCAGTGGGTAAGGTTTTCTATCCTAGTGGGGTACTAACTGCAGCATTTCTCATAGATGACTCAATGAGTAAAGTCGTAGATGGAAATTTTGAAAATGAATTAGTTAAAGCGGCTTGGGAAATGACTAGAATTGGTAGCAGAGAGTCCATAATTTCTGTAATTGATGTAAAGTTGTCTGAAGCCACGCCCACTAAGGATAGAAAATTGAAAACTAGGTATTACTTTCCCGCAGTTCTGGGTAGCGTTGTAGAGGGTGGATATTACATGGAAATGTTTTGGAGTGGTGGTTGGGGTAGAGAAGCAAGTGCACGGTTTGAGGAATACATAATTCCAGGTACTAAAACGCCAATCAGCTCTACGCTTGTTACGGTTGAATTGACTAGGGGGAGGGCATTTGAAGTCGATGGGGAGATTCTAATAGCCAGTGGGGTTGGCTGAATGAACCTGGAAACATTAGTCCAACATTACGAGTCAGTTTGCTCAAGGCTTAATTGGGAGTCGAGGCCTGCCATAAGTGAATCGTTGGAAGCGTTGGAAGAGCTCTTGCAGGCGGGAGAGCCAAATGTTCTTATTATGGAGCTTCCAACTGGATATGGAAAATCAGCCATGACCCTTGCCCTGGCAGAGGCAGCAATAGGCGGAAACCAATATTTTTCTAAAGTAATTCATGTGCTTCCCATGAGAAGCATTGTTGACGACCTATATAAACGTCTCATTGATTGGTTCAAAAAGCTTAAATTAGGCGCTGAGAACATTGGAGCTCAACATATGGGTCATCCCGGTTCGCCTTTCTTTGCCAAAAGATGTGTAATTGTCACATTGGACACTTTCATGTTGAACCTGTTTAAGGCACCAGCCTATGAGTTAGCAAAACTACTTAAGCATAATGTTGCACATTTTGAATTTCCGAGAGGTAACATATACACCTCAATGGTAGTGTTTGACGAGTTCCACCTTTTTTCACCTATGGCAACTTTTAAAGAAGAAGCAAAAAATCTTGGCACAGCCATAAAGGCAATGGTTTTACTGGCGCTTACGGGCGTCCCAATTATTATTATGTCGGCTACAATGCCCAATAAACTAGTTCGATCCATAGGTTCAGAACTAGACAAATATGGAATCAAAAAGAAGGAAATTAAATATGAACCATTGAGGGACAAATTTGAGGAAACCAGATCTAAGAAGAAACTAGTACTAGATTTTCGCCCCGAGAGTATTGTTGATTTGATTGTTGAAAAAACGAAACAGAAAAAGAGGGTTTTAGCAGTAATAAATGAAGTGAAAAATGCGGTGGAAATATACAATGCTCTAAAGCATCTCAGCCCACTGTTGCTCCACGGAAGACTTCCTGAAAATGTGAAAAAGAGAAATTCAGAAAAACTGAAGGAAGCTGAGCTACTAATAGCAACTCAGGTCGTCGAGGCGGGAATAGACGCAAGTTTCGACGTACTGATAAGCGAGATTTGTCCTCCCGATAGACTCATTCAACGAATGGGAAGAGTAGCCAGAAAACCCGGACACGACGAAGGAGAAGTTCTAATTGTAAATCCACTATCTGAACGCGGAGTATACGACAGTGACGTAATTAAGGATACATTACTTTGCATTAAGAGAATAAGCAGAGGCGATTACCGCCCAAGGCCAGAAATTGAACTTGAACTTCAAAACATTATGAACCTTGAAATTTATGGCAAAAGGGAGCCTCCAAGATTTGAGGAAGACCTAATGAAGGCTCTAGAAATGCTTGATATGTATCCAGTTTTAGACAAAGATATCGCCGCAGAAATTTTGAGGACATTTAAAGGATTAACGGATTCCTTTGGTATAGTTGCGGCTTTCGACAGCAAGGATTTAGCTAATAGTAACTATCTGGATTACGCAGTGGGATTATCTGAGGATATGGCAAAAAGGGCTCTAAGGAGGACAGCGAAGGTAGTCAGAGATGGAAAAGTTGAAGAACTAGACACCAACAAGCTTAACAGACTGCTTAACGAACCATCTCTCAGTCTGGGTCTTATTGATAGGGATTTTGAAGGCATTGTCGTGGAGGAGATAGATAAGGAGACAGGTTACGTGGGGTGATTTTGGTGAAGCCATGTGCTTTTATTGGACAATCACTAATAGACCATGTAGAGGGATGTATACAAATTGCGGACAGATTTTTGGAAAAAAATCCAACCTACGCTAGCGTGGTTTCAAGAAGATTACGGGCAGCCTCCGGGGGAAAAATAAACCTTAACGAGGATAAAATTAAAAAAATTATAAAAATAGCGGTACTCTTCCACGATTTGGGAAAAGCCTACATGTACTTCCAAAGAAACTTCGATGAAAAATGCCAATGTAAAAAAGAAGTAGGCTTTCAACATCATGAAATACTTTCAGCAGTAGCTTGCTACAAATATGGAGAACATAACGGAAATTTAAGTAATGAAGAAAAACTTCTCCTAACTCTAAGTGTCCTCAACCATCATCATGCCTTCAAGGATGCAATTAGTAAAATAGTTACCGCCTTACCCTACATATCAACCCTACTAGACGATTTAACCAAAATTGCAAAAAGCCAAATCTGCGAGAATAACAACCTAAAAATTCTTGAGAAGTACGGTACTCCCATAGAAGCTATCAAAAAAGCTATCGAAATTAGCCGTCAAGACATTAATAATTTCCAAACCTGGTTACGTGACTATTTCAAACGCATTAGTATGAATCAATATCATTGGCCTAAACTCTATGTCCTCATAATGAACCCTCTCTTAATAGCAGATAATATAGATGCATATTCCAAGAGGGGACTTCAAGTCAATAAATCAAGAAGAAAGTTTTTGGAAGAACTTAAGGAGATGATTAAATGATGTCGAGTCCTACTTATTTAGAAATAGTTGTTCCGCCAGTAGGTATACTAAGATACCTAATGTTAACATTCCTAAACGCTACACTAAGCTCTGAAATTAAATCCCTAAGGCTGCAAGGGGACAAAGCCATAATAGAAACAAAAGCAGTAAACGTAAATGAGGTTCTAGCTCAAACAATGGAACGTGCTGCAAGAAGACTTGAAGAATATACTAAAGACCGCAAAATTGACATACCATTAACAGGCAACGAGAAAAAAACCTTCGGAACATTTCAAAAAAGCCTTAATCTCCCACAGGGAAGCACCTTTGTGGAAGCATTAAAAACTTATGCACAGGAACTCAGAAAGTACAACCCCCAAAAGCTAACTGCCGCCTTCTCATCATTCGGAACCGGCGATTTCATACCTATGAGCATACTTAAACCCGACTTTTATACACTCACGAGAGCACCCTTCATGAAAGGAAAAGAACGCCTCGAAATAAAACTAAACATTGACTATCTCATGACACTTATCGCGGGATACATATTTTCACGGCTAGGAGGAGCACCATACGACATACAAAAAGGCAAAACAGAATACCACACAGTACACCTCCTACCCTACGACATAGGCTCAATATACTCGGAAATATACACCCTATGGAGCCCAATAAAGGAGAAAGGAAAATTCTCAATAATTCCTGGATTGAAACCTGAAGAAGCCGTAATGCTCTGGTTGTCACTAATCCTACCCAAAAATACGCCTGACTTATTCCTCTTAAGCATGAAGGATCCTTCAGGGTCCAAACCAGCGTCCATTGGGGTATCCTACCACCTGCCAATAAGTTCCTTCATAACCAGATCAGGCGAAAAACTCCAGAAAATCAAGGATGACAAAAAATTAGAGGGCTACCTAAAAGATTTACTAATAAAAGCCCTCACTCCTGCAAAAGCTGAAAACCTTAAAATCAGAGAACGAGCAATAGAAATAGTCAAACTACTTTTCCTCGCACTCCAAAAAGGAAATGAAAAAGAACGAGACGAACTACTCCTAAGAGCCTCAAGAATTGAAACATCCCTATTATTAGGAGGGAAAACAGAAGACGACGAACGTTGGATAGTTTATAAAGGTAGAAGACTAGCAGAAGCAATACCGCTTTAGTCTGTCTCAAAGATATACTTTTTTCTTTTTATAACACACAACGAATCCATAACACTAGATGCCTAGAATTAGCACCTTCCATACATTTCTACGTTTCCGCAAAAGAGGCTTACAAAATTGGTTTTAGCTTTTTCTTGAGCTTTTTTTCTTGGTGAGGAAGAGGTAGTATCTGCGATGAAAATAGCGCTCGTTCCACACATTATGTGTGATACGTGTCGGGAAACATAATTTTGTAAGTCTAGGGCTCTCGTCTTAAGTATGTGGCTTCCCTTCTACGCATAATCGTTTGATCCTCTCAAAAAAAGGAGACTTTACATGGCTTTTTTCCAAATTTAAAGCCCAAAAAAATGGTAAGACTGGCTAACCCTGCACACAATTCATGTCAACAGACTACATACTTACGACAAGGTTCCTAAGTCTACAAAAGAAACTCTTTAATAACTGGGATTAACATCACTCCTCTGGAACAGCTTTTCTCATTTTTCTTTTTCACTAAACTTCCTTACCTATCAACTCCTGCAGAGATAATAAAATCTGAGCCAAATTCATATACCAATAGGTCAAAAATAAACTTTTAAAACAACAGAGTGGCTTAATAACTCTGAATTGGAATATTTCTGGTATGGATTTATTCGCTTTTTAGGCTCGTTTGTATTTTAAAAACAGTCTCCCTAGGTATTGTTTTGATGTTGTCTATTCTTATTATGTGAAACATGGCATCATTATTAAATAGATTTATGTTTCTCGTAGATATCGCCCTTGAAATGTCTGTTAGAATTCTTAGTGCTTCCGTTTTGTATTCGTCTCGTTGCAAGTTTCGAAATCTCCTTTTTCATGTTCTTATCGTTACTCAGTGTATCAATATCTCTGAGAGCTTTACCCATAAGTTCTAATAGCTTGCCGTCGCGAACAAATTTCAGCTCATAGTAATATTGTTTGATTCTAGCAACTACCACTAGATAATGGAAAACATCAGCAATGCGGCGAATTGAGGGGCCAGAAGCAATATCTTCAAGAGATAATTTTTTATCTGTCATTCTATAGACTTTCCCATTAATTTTTTCCTTTTCGCTTCCAGAAAATATGGTTTTTTCCGCCTTTTTTTGGGAAAAGAAGCCTAAAATGAACCCCGGAGAAGGATAAGTTTAGGAAAAAATTAATGAGAAATCTATATCCCACCTTATACAATCGCATTAGTTTAAAGAGGATTACCCCTTAACTTAATTTATTATTTCTTCCTTAAAAAACTTTAAATTAACTAAACATTCTAATGAAAAACTATTACATTCACATCAAACCTTATTATTATATTACACTTTTTTGTAGTTTGAACAACCACTTGCCACTAGAGGATATTCCTCAAAAATTCCAAATTTAGCATCTTCTGCATATTTTCCACGCTTCGCAGTCTGTGCATTTTTTGGGGTTGCTGGTTGGTGGTGGTATTGTTTCGTTTTCCACCATTTCTCTTAGCCTTTTTAGGATTTGGATTACGGTGGCTTTTGCTTTGAAGTCTATTTGTAGAAGCTTTTCTTTTTTGTCGTCTTCGTAGCGTATCAGTACGCTTTTTACGGGTATGTCTAGGCAGACTTCTACGAGTAGGGCGTAGGCGGCCATTTGGAGGTAGTAGCCTTCGTATATGTTTTTTGATGCTCCAGCGCCGGATTTTACGTCTACCAGTGTTATTTTCTCGCCATCATATTCGAAATAGTCTATTATGGCTGCGAGTCCCAAAGCCTCGGAACAGAGATAAATGTTGTAGTAGCGTGAGACTTCTCTGTTTTCCTCTTTTTCTATGCTTTTGGCTCTGCATGTTTTTTGGTGTATTTTTTCGCCTCTCAACATTTTGATTGAGGGTTGGAGTCTAGCTTTTAATACGTGGCGGAAGTAGGGTTTTCTTTTGCAGTATCCGTATTGTCTTATGTCTTCGGCTGTGAAAATGATTCTGGGCCTCACGCATTCCCAGACGGTCAAGTTATTACTACCTCCTCCTCACTTATATCGTGGAGTTCGCAGACCACAATGTGGGCTTCTAAGCACTTTTCGCATATTGGGAAAATGCGTATGTCTGCAGGTTCTCCTCCCACTAGGTCTTCCAGTTCTAAGGCTAGCATTTCAGCCTTGTTTCTACTCATCTCTCCTATGAAGACGCTTTTCTGTAGTCTTTTGAGGCCATAGCCAAAAAGCTTGGCGGCGATTTTTGCTCTTAGTCTGTCGTCTGGCACATCGTAGGTTACAATGTTATTCATCGTGGTTTTCTCCTCCTGTTGTTCCCCACCACTCAAAGGTGTATGGGGTGTAGGATTGGGATTTTCCAAGGAGGTAGCGGGCTATTTCTCTTGCTTGGTGGAAAATCATGTTTTCAAGCGGCGTTTTGCCTTCTTCTGGTTTTGCTTCGCCTTCTAGTCTTTTGAGTAGGGCTTCAATATATTTTTTCTTGGCTTCCTCTGTGAATAGGAGTCCACTGCCTGTGTGTTGGAAGTCTTTTGGGGTTAATATTCCTTGGGTGAACATGCTTATGGCGGTTCTGTCTACTACTGGCTGCCTGAACTCTTCTGAGAGGTCCAGTACCAGTGAGGGTTTTCCGGAGCGGTCTGCGTGTAGGAATCCTGCGAAGGGTTCCAGTCCGCAGGCGGTTACTGCTGCCAGCACTCTGCTGTTGAGTATGGTGTATCCTAGGCTGAGGGCGGCGTTGAAGGGATCTCTGGGTGGTCTTTTTTCCCTTCTCTGGAACCTTATTTCTTCTGGAAGGATTAATCTTAGGGCTTGATAGTAGATGCGGGTGGCTTCTGCTTCTAGTCCCATTAGTTCGTAGCGGTTTTCTGTGATTAGTCCGTTTATTGTGCTGAGTTTTTCCTGTACCTGCCTTATTTCTTGGGTGGCTATTTCTAGGCTTTCTGCTGTTGTGGGGTCGGTGCGTTTTCTGCTGTTTGCGAAGTAGTTGAGGAGGCGGTGTTTGTTGGTCATTCCTGCGTCTACAAAGGCTTTGGCGAGGTGGGTTCCCCTCTGGTCTCCGTAGGCGGTTATTTGCTCTCTGCGTGTGAGGACTGTTCCATGCATGAAGAAGCCGTGGAGTAGGGCTACTGGTTTTCCTCCGCCCATGAATAGTATTGGTACTCCGTTTTCTGCTAGTAGTTTTACGGCGTCTGAGGATATGGTTGTGGAGGCTGAGACTATTATTTCTGTGAGTTTGACTACTGGGACTTCTGCGAGTTTTTCGCCTGCGCAGGTTATTTTTATGCATTGTCCTTTTTTTCCTATGAAGGAGCCATGACTGTTTATTTCAATTAACAATTTTTAGTCCTCCTCGCAGATTATTCCCTTCCCCCTCGCAGAGCTGAGGTCATGGGCTATGAGTAAGCCGTTGGATTGGAGGTATAGAATGTTTCCCCGAACATAGGTTACTTTTCCAATTAGGTTTTCGATCTGCCATAGGTTTATGTCTACTGGGAGTGGGGGGCGCACTTCATATACTTGGTTTAGGTTGAGTATGCATACTTCGTGTAGATGGAATCTTCTTGCTGCTTCTTGGCTTAGTTTTTTTAGTTCTTGGATTTGGGGGCCTTTTGGATTTGCATATTCTTCTGCTTTGTATTCGAATGGTACTCTTGTTTCTAGGTCTAGGGCGTCGGCTATGAGTTGTTCTGTTTCTTGGGCGCTTGCCAGGTTTAGGTTTCCTCTGAGTACTGTGGCGGAGTCTGCTCCTTGTTCTATTAGTCGGTACTTGTATCCGTCTGGGGTGTTCCATCTTTCTGTTTTTGTTACTCCTACTTTGAAGAGTTCTCCGAATCCTGCTATGTAGATTACGTGCTCTTGCTGGCAGTGTTGTGCGGCCCAGGGTGAGTTGCAGGGTGGGTTTTCTGGGTTGCACTGCTGGTTGTAGGGTGTTCCTGCTCCTTTGGTTATGCATTGTAGTCTCTGTATTTTGGCTAGCTTTTGGCATTGGGGGCAGTATTGGGTGTCTTTTGTGGGGTTTTGGCATTCTAGGCAGTATTTTTCTTTTGTGAGTGTGAGGGTGTGTTCTCCGAAGAGGGGGATGCTTCCCAGTCCTTGGGGTGTTAGGAGGTCTAGGTGTGGTAGGGTGAATCCTAGGAAGGGGCGCCAGCTGTATCCTCTTACTATGAATTGGATGTCTTCTTTTTGGGGTGTTTCTTCGGGGTGGGGGGTTATGATTTGTTGTGTGATGGTGGTCATCCTGTTTTCCCCTAATTTTTTTCTCTCGCAAGGGGGGTTTGGTCTATTTATTGTTTTGGAAAAATATAAATTTTTCGGAAATATATTTCCATAATTATATTATGATTCCAAAAACGCGGAAAGGTGCTACAACCAAAAAAGAAAACAAACAGAAACACGAAAAACACAAAATTAAACCAGCACCCGTAACTGTTTCCCATAAAAAACTTTTGTCTGAAGCGCGTAAAGGTGTAGTTGTTTGCCGTGAAAAATTTTAGGTCTTCTTGTTTTGAGGTTGCGTGGTCGTATATGACTTTCCTATGAAAAACTTTTCATAATTTTTTATGGGAACATTTTTTTCATCTTTTGTCTGTAAAAGCGTGTGTGGGTTTGTCTGGGGCTATAGGTTTTCAGTATCCACATCTACGAGTTTGAGGCCGAATCCTTCAAGTCTTTTGAAATGTTTTTTGTTCAGCGTCCAGAGTGGTGTGTCTTTTGAGATACAGATGGCTCCTGTTAGTAGGTCTCTCTCTTCAGGTAGTTCTCCTCTACTGCTTAGCTCAGCCCAAATCTTGCTTGCTGTGATTATGCTCTTGTTATCTAGGGGTAGCACTTCAAATGCATCCTCAACGGTTCTTTTGGATTCTTCTGAGTTTATCCCCGCCCTAATTTCTCCTCTGACATACTCGTACTCGGTTATTGCGGTTATGCAGGCATCGTAGATTTCAACGAACTTTTCAAGTTTCCTTATTCTCTCTAGGGCGATTAGAGCATCAGTCTCAACGACGATTCTCACGGAACATCCTCCGGAAGCTCTGCTAGGGTGTCTCTTCTATTTCCGAGTGTTTTAGCTTGAGGCCTTTCAAGTCTCTGTGGGACTCTGAAATATGGCTCTCAACAGTGTTAAACCTCTTCTGTAAGTTTCTTGCCGCCAGCTTTCTTCGCAGCTTTCTGTTTTCTTCCAAAAGCTCGGCTAGAAATTTACTCCACTCCTTTTCTCCCCTTATTCTATCAAGAGCTTCCTTAACCTCAACTAAAACTGGAATTGTAGTGTATTTTCTGTCGGAACTCAAGAAGGTCACCGGCTAAAAATAAATTTTTGTAATGATGTAATTATATTGTAACTTAACAGCATTATAAAATTTTTGGGACGTAAAGAGTTTTTATTGTAAGCTGCCGGGGTTCTGTCGTTAAGTATGTGGTTTGTTGGCATGAATTGTGTGCAGGGTTTGCCGGTCTTACCGTTTTTTAGGCTTATTTGGAGGGAAGCCCTGTTAAGCCTACTTTTTTGGAGGATCAAATGATTATGTATGGAGGGGGTGACGTAGATTTATTCGGTTCCATCTCCCTAATAAGGCTCCAAATCGTGAAAGAAGCACTATAAACACCCCCTTTTTGAGGCGAAACCGAACAATTCTACATCACCCCCTTTATCTTGGTAATAATTTATATATGAGTTGTTTGTTTAAATTTTTTTATGGTAAGTGGTGATTCCATCCGGTTTTTCTTGAGGGAAATCTACGGTTCTCTGTCTTCGTTGGTTGAGGAGAATGTTTCTGAATTGGGGGAGCTTGGGTTTGTATTGCAGTTACTTAGGGGTCTGTCTCTAGATATGTGGTGTTTTGAGGATGGTGATGTTTTCGTTATTTACTCCTTGGTTGCTCTTATTTTGGTTTATTTGGGGGTGAGGGGTGGGCGAATGGAGTATGTTTTGGATAAGCTTGAAGAATGTGAAGAGCGGTTTATGTCTCCGGATGGTAGTGTTTTTTGGTCCATGTTTCTGTTAAATCTGGCTGAGGCGGACATATTGTGGGGAGGAAAGCGAGTTGACAGGGCGAAAAGCATTTTTGAGAAGCTTAGAAACTATCCTAATTTGGAGTTTGAGGAGAGGGCTCTTCTTGACGCAAAAATTGCGCTTTTTCGCATGATGATTAGTGTGGCTGAATCTAGAGATGATTGGCGGAACCTGATTACCCGTGTGAAGAGGGGGGTGGAGGAGTGTAGTAGTGAGGCTCTAATTATTTTGATTTCTGAACTGGGCGACTGTCTCAGGATGGGAGGCCTAAATGAGCTAGGGGAGCTTTACAGGGAATTCTTTGAGTTCCTCAGGAACTTTTTCTATGATAGGGGGCTGATGATGGATCTACGTTGGCTTTATCGCACTCTCTCCGATATGCTATTTCTTGGCAGGGACTCGCATTCTCCAAGGGAATTGCAAAACTTTGTTTTAGAGGTTTTGAGGGGGGCTATTTTTTTCAAGCGTGAGCGTTTTGAGTGGGAGAGTGATGAGTCTTTTATTTTGATAGATTCCCTTTACAATTTTTTGAGGTTTAGCGCAGAAGCTGGTGAACCGTATCGTAGAAGTATTCTGAAGGTTTCTTCGTATGTCTTGGGGGAGGAGGATGATATTGCTAGAACTATTGATGAGGTTATTGTTTCGATGTGGGAGTATTGTGACCGGAAACCTGAGCTGGAACCTTTGTCTAATCTTTTTGAAAATTTGGCTAGGCTGCTCATAAACAAGTATGAGAGAAGAAATCTGAAACATGTTGAGACGATTGAGAACATCTACTTGTTCCTGATAGAGCTAATACGAAATATGGATTTTACGGGAAACATAGAAGCACTGGAGGAACTGGAAGAGGAAATATGGAAACTCCCCCTATCCCCGGAAAAAATCCTCCTCTTAACCACAGCGATATACACCTATACCCTAAATGGGAAAAGTAATTATGAACACAAATTCCTCAAAATTTTGGAAATAACACGGGAACTATTAGAGTCAAAAATTGGTAAACTTCCAAAATCGCCTAAAGGAAACTACCTCAGAACAGTAATGATGGGGGGCTTCTTCGAAACAATCCACCTTTTGGGAAGAATCATAGCAGTAACAAAAGACCCCAAGCTGGTTACCCCAACAATAAATGTATGCTACCCATCCAAAGATTCCCCGGACTACTTTGCGCTAAGAACCCTCCTTGAGGGAATAGTGTGGCAACTGAGAACAATGAAACACGGCATAGAATTCACCATATGCACCCAATACAACTAGAACCCCAAAACCAAACCATTCATCAATCTCCCAATATTCAATATCTGCAGAAATGATATTTACCAAAAAAGATACCTTTTTCACACCCGTGAGAGGTATGGGTAATGTGGGAAGCCCTAGGTCCACATACGTCTACCCTTGACCAAGTAGACTGCAACCCACCCAAACCACGGCTCTACCATTAACACCAATTGTTTATCTGGGTTGATTATGGCAATGTTAAATTTGTTTTATTGTAACCTGTTTCCTATCCGATTTCCTCTCCTCTAC
>JAHQXB010000044.1 GCA_029856435.1 Candidatus Jordarchaeia archaeon | reverse complement strand
TAATGAACTGGCGGGGAACTGGTTAAAGACGATCTTGTGGGCGCGGAAGTTCCTGAGGAACTCTGTAAACTGCACGGTGACCTTCGCCAGACTGGCTGCGTAATAATTTTGAAAAGTTTTTTGTCATTTGGTGTCCCGGGCATAAACGGTTAATGAAGTCTTCTTTTCCCCAAAAAAAAGCGTTTTTTGCCCTCTTTTTCACGGAGACCAATATAACTAATGATAAAAAACTTTTACAATTTCTTATGCGAAGGGGATGGAGGCGCCTTACACGAACAACCGCATTGAGAGGTTGATGGGGGAAATAGCGAATAGGGCTTGACAACCGGTGAATGCACTGGAGAGCCGGTGGGCTGGAGAACTCGCTAAACATACTCCTGGTGAGGTATTGCAACAAGCGGTTCTTCAAAAAGGTTAAAGAAAAATACTTAAACCACTGAAACAAACATACGGGTAACAATTACATAGGAGAAAAAAGTTAACCGACAAAAAGACGGCACCGAGATTTTACCAAAATCATGAATGTTACCTAAACATATAGAAATATATCCCCTTTTGTATGTTCAAATATCAATTCGGTGCCAATCATTAAAGATTCGGATTTCTCCAAAAATCAAATTTTCAAAAAACTTTTAATATAACCTAAGTTTCAATGCAAAGTATTAAACAGTGTGATAATACTTCTAACAGATCGCTAAGATGTCCTTTTTCCAAGACGACATAATTATACCAGTATGGTCTTTTACGGGTGTATAATAATTGAATGTGGCTGTCTTATTTAGTGGTGGAAAAGATTCAAGCTATGTTACCCAGTGGTGTATTGATCAATCTTACACCATTAAGGCCTTAGTGTCTATTTTCCCTAGAAGGGCAGATAGTTATATGTTTCATGTGCCTAATATCGAGTTAACTAGGCTTCAGGCTAAGGCGGCAGATTTGCCTCATGTTATAAGGCAATCCTCTGGGATTAAAGATGAAGAGGTTAAAGACTTGGAAGCCGTGATTCAACAATTGGATATTGATGGTATTGTTTCTGGCGCTATTGCCAGCGAGTATCAGAGGTCACACATAGAATATGTCGCAGACAAATTGGGACTGCGTAGCATAAACCCACTTTGGCATAAAGATCCAATACTCATATTGAAAGAAATGATAAAACGTGATTTTAATATAATTTTTGCCGGCGTATTCGCTCTAGGCTTTGATGAAAGTTGGTTAGGACGCAAATTAGACGAATCCTCTCTCAAAGATTTAATTACTCTAAATAAAAAATATGGGGTAAACTTATCAGGGGAGGGAGGAGAATATGAAACTCTAGTACTGGACGCCCCATTTTTTAAAAACACTATAAAAATAATTGAATCTGAAAAAATTTGGCAAAAAAACAGTGGGTATTTAAATGTTAAGCGGGCTGAGCTAATAGCAAAGTGTGAGAACCTTTAAATTAATTTCTTTTTAACGTATCCTAGCCCTACAATAGTTAAACGCTTGTGGTTAAAATGGCTAGAAACTCAATCATATCAAAAGAGCAAGTTGAACATGTGGCTTGGCTTGCGAGGATAGAGTTAACCGAAGAAGAAAAGCAAGCCTTCACAAAACAATTAAACGAAGTACTAGACTACTTCAAGAAAATTAATGAGATAGATACCTCAAATATCGAACCTACTTACCACGTTATAAATTTAGTGAATGTTCTGAGAGAAGATAAGGTTGAGCCCTCCTTATCCAAAGAAGATGCGTTGAGAAATGCTTCACAAAAAGAAGATTCTTTCATAAAAGCTCCAAAAATCATCTGAAGCTTTCACTCACCACTAAAAGTGACGCACAATGGTGGATTACAGCGAATTGACTTGTCATGAACTTAAAGAAATGATAGATAAAAGAGAAGCTTCTTCAGAGGAAATTATAAACTCGGTTTTTGAACGTATACATAAATTAGAGTCAAAGATACATGCATATATTTCACTATTTCGGGATTCTGCTCTAGAGGAAGCAATAATAATCGATGAAAGAATTCGGAAGGGTGAGGCCGTAGGGAAGCTAAGCGGTATACCCATTGCTGTTAAAGACATTATTTCTACAAAAGATAAGATTACTACTTGTGGCTCAAAGATTCTTGAAAATTATATTCCGCCATTCGATGCCACAGTAATTGAGCGTATTAAAAAAGAAGGCGCCATAATCATCGGCAAAACCAACATGGACGAATTTGCTATGGGCTCCTCCACTGAGAATAGCGCTTTTGGCCACTCTCGTAACCCCTGGTCATTAGAACATGTTACGGGAGGGTCTTCAGGAGGCAGCGCAGCCGCCTTAGCGGCGGATGAAACAATACTAGCCCTTGGAAGTGACACTGGTGGTAGCATAAGGTGTCCGGCTAGTTTCTGTTCCATCGTTGGACTAAAACCGACCTACGGACTAGTAAGCCGCTATGGGCTTGTGGCTTATGCTAATAGCTTAGAGCAAATAGGCCCGATGGCAAAAGACGTTACAGACTGCGCCTTGTTATTGAGCATAATCAATGGAAATGATTACCGCGATAGCACCTCCGCGCCTTTCCCAAATAAAAATTATATGAATGCTTTAGTCGACGATGTTAGAGGCTTTACACTTGGAGTTCCAAGGGAATTTTTTGGTGAAGGAACAGATAGTGCTGTAGAAAAACTCGTTTGGAACGCCATTCACAAATTTGAGGATTTAGGCGCCCATTATGAGGAAATATCTATGCCCCACATTGTTTATTCCATTCCCACTTACTACCTAATAGCAATGTGTGAGGCGAGTTCAAACCTAGCCAGATTTGATGGTATTCGTTATGGTTTTCGGGCGGAAAAGGATGGTGCCGATTGGAATGAGGTTTTTAGCCTGACTCGCCAAAAGGGGTTTGGACCCGAAGTTAAACGACGCATAATCCTTGGAACCTTTGCCCTCTCAGCAGGATATTATGATAAGTATTACCTTAAGGCGCTCCAAATTAGAACATTAATAAAAAATGATTTTGAAAAAGCTCTATCAAAATACTCCGCTCTTATTGCTCCTACAATGCCAACGCCCCCCTTTAAAATTGGCGAAAAAATCGAAGACCCGCTGAGTATGTACATGATTGATATAGATACCGTTCCAATAAACCTAGCTGGAGTTCCATCAATTTCTATTCCATGCGGTTTTGTAAACAATTTACCTGTAGGGATGCAAATTATAGGACGCTTTTTTGACGAAGAAACCATAATACGGCTAGCATACTCCTATGAGCAGAATACCGTCTTTCATAGAAAAAAACCAAACCTCTGAAAAATTTATCCCGAACTAGAACCCTTTAAAGATTATTCTAAACGATTCATGACATAAAACCTGGTACTAGGTTGGTGAAAGAGTTGGTTAACACCCAAAGATCAATTAACCTCGAAAAAGACCAAGTCAAAATTGGACTAGAAATACATATTCAAATAACCGCTCTAAAAACAAAACTTTTCTGCGGTTGCTCTTCAGACTACAGGGGCAAAGAAGCTAATACTCTTGTGTGTCCAGTCTGCCTTGGTCTACCGGGTTCTTTGCCTGTCACGAATAAAAGAGCAATCGATTTCGCGATAATGGTAGCCCTCGCCTTAAATTCCACAATTTCTCCCCGCACAACATTTTACCGCAAAAATTATTTTTATGTGGACATGCCTAAAAATTTTCAAATCTCACAATACGACAAAGCTGGTGGAGTCCCCCTATCTATTGGCGGAATTATTAGCTTCGAAGTTAACGGAACAGTCAAAAAAGTTAGGATTAAAAGAATGCAACTCGAAGAAGATCCTGCCCGTTTGTCTTACTATGGAACTATCGATAGCTCACCTTACACCCTCGTTGACTTTAATAGAGCAGGCGTTGCCTTATTGGAAATAGTCACAGAACCAGACATTAACTCACCCGATGAGGCGCGGCTTTTTCTACAAAAACTTCGCTCAATTATAGAACATCTAGGTGTTTCTAATGGCGACCTACAAGGATCGATGCGTTGCGATGCAAACATTTCCCTCCAAGACGGAAAACGCGTCGAAATAAAAAACATCACATCATTTTTAGAGGTAAAACGAGCATTGCAATACGAAATAATTCGGCAAAAGCAGCTAATAAGAAGGGGCTCAACCGTAAAGCAAGAAACAAGGCACTGGGATGCTGATAGAAGATTAACAATATCCCTCAGAACAAAAGAAACCGAAAGCGATTACCGCTATTTTCCCGAGCCTGACTTAGTTCCAGTAGAAATCTCACAAACTTGGATTGAAGAGATTCGGTCCAAAATGCCAGAGCTACCAGACGAGCGGAAAATACGTTTCGTAAAAGAGTATGGCATACCTGAATATGACGCCACAGTTATCACAAACTCAAAAGCACTTGCAGACTTTTTTGAAGAATGCTGTCATTTGTATCCCGATGCTAAAAAAATTAGCAATTGGATTATGACGGATCTAACCCGCAACCTAAAGGATTTAGGGATCGAAATTTCCGAATCAAAAATAAAACCAAAACACCTAACAGATATGTTAAGGCTCATAGACAAGGGTGAAATAAGCGGTAAAATAGCCAAAGAACTTCTGAGCAAAATGATAAGCACAGGGGACTCTCCCCAAACCATAATAAAAAGAGAAAACCTCTTAAAAATTGGTGATGAAGCTCAAATAAAAAAGATTGTTGACGAAGTATTCAAAGAATTCCCCAAGGCTGTACAAGACGCTAAAAAAGACCCTAACGCCGTGAATTACTTAGTTGGACAGGTTATGAACAAAACAAGAGGAAAAGCAGACCCCGAAATTACAAATAAATTGATAAGAAAAATGCTAGCAGAGCTCGAATAAAAAACACCCATTCAACACCAACTAAATCTTTCAACTACAATATGATTATTTTCTGCATAATTACCCCTGTCTTCCTGAAACTTTTTATTCTTACAAGTAGGTTGAGCGTGAGCAATTTCTAAGATGTGAATACTCAATGTAAACTGTTTGCCATTTTTACTGAAAAATTTATAGAATATCTCCCTCGATTCTGAGACGCGAAACGAGGGGGAAAGCCCTAACAATCTAAATACCCTATTAACCATGGAAAGTCTAAAATAGTGGCGGAATATATTAATAACATAGCTTCATTATTACGGAGGTTTAGCGTCTAATAACTTTTGGCGGTGAGGAATTTATGGAGGCAAAAGATTCAGTCGAAATTATTGAGGACGTCCCTGTAAAAGTGCGTGAACCAAAATTTCTAATCGGTCTCCCTGATGTAGGTTTAGTTGGAATGATATCCGCATCCCACATTGTAGAAACTCTGGATATGAAGATTGTTGCTCATCTTGAATCTGACCTGTTTCCACCAGTAATTGTTTTGCATGGGAGCAAAATATACCACCCCTTCCGAATTTATCAAAAAGATAATATCCTATTATTCCTATCTGAAATTCCCGTACCTCCGCTAGCAGTTAATTCCATATCTCATACAATAACAAAATGGTTAATAGATAAAAAGGTAAGTCTGGTAATGCCGCTCGCGGGGATACCCGTGCCAAATAGAATTGCCATCGATGAACCCGATGTTTATACCGTGGCTACAAACGACTTCGCCAATAAAATAATTGATGATTTCTCCCTACAACGCCTAGAAGAGGGTATTATGGCGGGACCCTACGCCAGCATATTAATGGACTGTGCGAAACACGATATACCCTGCCTAGCATTATTAGCACAGAGCTTCCCTAACTATCCAGATCCCGGCGCTGCGGCGTCAATTGTTAAAGTCATCAATAAAGTATTGAAAATGAACATTGATGTTGGTGCTCTCCTAGAAAAGGCTGAGGAAATTCGCATCAAATCAAGAGATCTTATGAAAAGAACTGCCGAGCAGCTTGAATCTATGGGTAAATCACAGGAGTATGATTTACCTGCAATGTATTCGTAGGAGGGAAACCAATGTCTGAAAAGAAAAAAGATATCTTTGAACAATTTATTGAGTATATCTCAGAGTTTGAGAAAAGATTTGATGAGGCTTTCTACTCGATATTAAGACCATTTAGATTTACTGAGCCTTCTTGGGACCCACAAAGGTGCTGCCTTGTTCCTCTCGTCGATGTTCAAGAGTACCCCGAGGAAATAGTAGTTACAGCAGATTTACCCTACGTGGATAAAGAAGACATAACTATAAATGCTACAGAAAATGCGCTGGACATAGACGCAAAAATGAGAAACTCTATACGGTTCGAACGCTGGGGAACAATACAGCGTGACATATCCTTCAACTGTTATCACAAATCAATAAAACTACCGAGTAGGATAGATCCAGAAAAAGCAAAGGCCGAATTTAAAGGAGGCATACTGCGTATATTTCTACCCAAAAAAATAACCAAACAAAAAATACAAATAGACTAATTACAATACTATAGTTATTCCTTTAGCTTAATGAATACATGCAGGTGGAAATAAATGTCTAAAAAAATAACTGAGGTTTCAAAACTAAAAGTCAGCTCGTACCTTCTAATCGACAACGAACCTTACAAAGTTGTAAGTACAGCAACCTCAAAATCAGGAAAGCATGGCCACGCCAAAACACGAATAGTGGCAGTGAACCTTTTTGATGATACCAAAAAAGACATAGTACTTCCTGGTGACTCCAAGGTTGAGGTTCCATTGATTGACAAAAGGAATGGTCAAGTAATATCTGTCGGAGAAAACACTGTCATGCTAATGGACTTGGAAACCTATGAAACCTTTGAGATTCCTAAACCCAAAGAAGAAGAGATAGTATCAAAGCTGAAAGAAGGGGCAGAAGCAGAATACTGGAGTGTCATGGGTAAGAAAAAATTAATGAGAATAAAGGGTTAACTAACCACCGTTTCGTATGTTAATTCCCTTTTTTAAAGGGTAAACCCGTTATTTCCCTTCCAAACAACTTCTTTACTTAAAAAACCTACTCACGTCAAATGTATTGGACAAATCTTGAAAATGTTTTTCACATTAATGAGAACAGTTAGCTACCCCGTACCACAAAAATCTGCCTTTTAAATGCAAGACAAGTACAAAGGATCCTGTAATTATGGACGAAAAGGATGAAATTTACATTTTGGATTCTTCCGCACTAATTGGTGGTTATAATCCCAATTTGACAAACGCTCAACATCTAATAGTGCCCGAGGTTTTTGAGGAAGTAATAGATAACCGCTCGCGTATAATTCTAAACTTAGCCGTATCAAACAACCTAGTAAAGGTTAGAGAACCCACATCCGCTTCAATTAGAGTTGCGAGTGATGCAGCGAAAAGTACAGGTGACGATTTTACTCTATCTTCAGTAGATATTCATATTCTAGCTCTGGCTCTCGATGTAAAGAATGAAAATAAAAATCCCATACTAGTCACGGACGATTACTCTCTTCAAAACGCCGCAAAAACTTTGGGTATACCCTTCAAAACTGTAATTAGAGAAGGTGTGAAACAACGCTTTCATTGGGTGAAATATTGTGTCTCCTGTAAAAAACAATATCCTACCCTCTATTCTGAGAAAGTTTGTGAAATATGTGGTGGAGATATAAAGAGACGGGTATCAAAAAAAGTTAATTAAAAACATTTTTTATTCTTCAATATTCTTACAGAAAAAGGCGCCAAAATTAACTCACTAACTATGTAAGAGAGTGAATACTCAAATTGGATGAGACCTCCCAACTCTCCACTCAATATAATTATTCTCCAAGTGTGGTTTCTAGGCTAATTGAATACTATGGATACACAAGGGCAGAAAAAATTATAAAAGAATTGAAAACACCAAGCCAAATTTTCTCAATTAGAATAAACACCCTGTTAACATCCGCCAACCATGTGTTAAGGGAATTAGAACAGTCTTCCATAAGTGCTAAAATCCACCCAGACATTAGTGAAGCCATCCTCCTAGAAGTCAAAGGTCCATTTTCAATAGAAGCAATAGGAAAAAAAATTATCGCAGATAAATTCGCATGTGAAGCTGTCATGCAAGGCTCTGACTTATACTCTTCAGGAATAATTAAACTCGAAAAAATAAAGAAAAATGACCCTGTCGTAATTGAGGATCGATCTGGATTAAAGGTGGCAGAAGGGGTGGCGGTAATGGACAGTAAGGACATAATGAATAGAAAAAATGGTATCGCAGTGAAAACCATAAAGTCCATGTACAAAGTTCCCAATCTGAAAGATTCTTGGCTCTATTCCCAAGGATTAATTTACTTTCAAAGTCTTCCCGCAATTATTGCTAGCATACTTCTTGAACCACAACAAGATGAGTTCATAATCGATATGTGCGCAGGGCCCGGAGGAAAAACTACACACACTGCCCAATTAATGAAGAACACTGGCAAAATTCTTGCATTAGACCGCTCCAAAAAAAAGATAGAAAAACTCAGAAGCCACATAAAACGCCTAGGAATTAAAAACGTCATTCCAATGAATTTAGATTCCCGAATCTTGTATAAAAAATACCCCTGCCTTAAAGCGGACAGAATCATAGTAGATCCGCCCTGCACCGCAATTGGGGTAAGACCAAAGCTCTATGACAACACCACCGAGAAACAAATCATATCCACATCAGCATATCAACGCCAATTTTTAAAGGTGGCTTCAAAATTATTGAAGCCAGGAGGCACAATGATCTACAGCACATGCACCCTGACAGTCGAAGAAAATGAACTAAACATAAAATATTGCCTAGAGGAACTCGGACTAGAACTCAAAGACTTATCTAAAACCTTTGGCTCTCCGGGGCTATCACACTATTTCTCAGAGGCAAGAAAAACCATCCGATTCGAACCAGATTTACACGGGACTCCCGGAAACTTTATCGCCGTCCTAATTCGACCATAAGGCATCCCTAAATTGTTAAAAGATTCGCTCTCATCTTCCCCAAATCCAAAATAGCAATTGTCCCTCTCCCAATGGTCACAACTCCATTCACAATAGGGTAACTACAGCTACCAGGATTTAGCGCCAGAACACCATTCTGCTCCCTAATATACGCCTCGTGACTATGACCACTAATTACAACATCATACCTCCCAGAGAGAATAAGAGCCTCAACAACCTCAGGAAATTCTCCATGTATAAGTGCCACTCTCCTATCACCAACATCAAGTTTACAAAAACTGTCCCTCAATTCCCCACCAAACCTACCTAAAAACTTTCTCAAAGCACCCCGATCACCATCATTATTACCAGCAACGCATACAATTTTACATCTCAATTTCTCAAATTCTCTAACACTGAAGGGGCTCACAATGTCCCCCGCATGAAGCACCAACTCAACAGATTCCGAATTAAACCTCTCAACCGCAGCACGAATCGCCTCAATCCTATCATGACTATCCGAAATCACACCAACCAACAATCAAAAACCTCCCACATAATAATATACTTAGAGACTATTCCTTCACCCAGCGGGCTCCACTTAAAGTATACTCCTTTTTATGGGCTGCTTATCTTAGGCAGCTTTCCATATTTGAGCTTCCTTCTTGTATCTCTCCACTGCATCGATAAGCGCCGAGAACAATTCCTTCCTATGCTTTCCAGCAACTACCACATATACCACTTCTTCACCCACACCAAATTCTCCAACGTTATGGTGAATATGTACATCAATGATACCTTCCCTATGCTTAATATCCTCACATATACCAGTTAGTGTTTCGTTTGCCTTTTCTTCGTATGCCTCCAACTCTAGCTTTTCCACAGGAACTCCCTCCTGTGACTCGCCACGAACAATCCCGATAAAACAGGCAATAGCGCCAGCCTTGTTAATATTTGGATTCTTCCTAATTTCACCAATAATGTCCATAAGAGAAATCTCACCTTTATTATGAACCTCACCACTTCTCATAATTTACACCTCCTAAATTTAACCAAAAAATTGAAGATATTTTTACGCTTAAATTTGGATTGTATTCATTATTGCAATATTTGAGCAATTTTAGTAGTATATCCGACTTTTAAATCCTTAAATGGTAACACTAGATATATATTAATAATCCTTAGACTCCCCCCAGCTTTGGGACAAAATTCATGTTCCCCGACGCGTATCACCCGTAATGTAG
This sequence comes from Candidatus Jordarchaeia archaeon, assembly GCA_029856435.1. Lineage (GTDB taxonomy): Archaea > Asgardarchaeota > Jordiarchaeia > Jordiarchaeales > Jordiarchaeaceae > Jordiarchaeum. The sequence goes on along the minus strand of JAHQXB010000044.1, from coordinate 4,295 downwards.
TGAAAGAGTATTGTTTTTCGCCGCAGATACGACCTCTAACGGCGAAAGCGCTGAGAAGAAAAAGATAAAACCAATTTCGCCCCAAAGCCACCCGACAAATATTTAAAATAAACAGCATAAAGAAAGTCTAGAAGAAATGGTTGCAGGGCTAGCCAAGCAGGTCAACGGCGCTGGACTCAAGATCAAAGAGAAAAACAGCAAATAGTTAAGAAATCCAGTCCCGTAGGGGTTCAGGAGTTCGAATGGAGGTTGGCTTCATCTCCCGAGACTCTCCTGCCCTGCACCAAACTTCTTCCCACTTATTTAACCAGCTTCTTTTATGTTAAAACAGTCTGGCTCTAAAAGTGTATTAACGAGGTACCGGCATTTCTTTTAATGCTATTTATTATTACTAATTCAATTCAAATGAGTAAGAGGATCCTACTGGAGAATAACTGTCAAAGTAGACAATATTGTAAAACTTATTCTATGTATTGTGTGGAAGTATAATTGTTTGTCTTTTAGATTTTTGTCTAATTTAACCCTTCTTGTTGGTGATTATTCAAAGAAACCTTTTGACATGTATTAACTTGTACATAAACATAATGTTTTCAATCGACAGGAGCAACTCTCAGATTGTTTAATTAATATTATTGGTTTTGTTTGTGAAGCATCTTCATAGATTTATTTTGTTTTTTTAATGTCTTCTAGGAACTTTAGTAAGATTTTTGTTTTTTCGCTTTCGTTGTTTAATCTTACGATCCTCATTTGTTTCCATCTTGTTATTTCTTCGATTAAATCTTGATCTAGGAGTTTTTTTATTACTCTTCCCACTGTGCTGTGGGCTACTTTTGTGTTTTCTGCAATTTCGGATAAGTTAAAGGCTTTGCCTTTATTTTCTAGTAGAAACTGCAATATTCGAGTTTGAGCTAAACTACCGAAAATTTGCTCTAATTCTCTCAAAACGGGTTCACCTGAGACTAGTATACTATTCTTGTTCCTATATTCTCACCAGCAACTACTTTCAGTATGTTCTGGGGGTCTTCCCCACTAATTATCCATGCAGGAATTTTTGATCTTTCTAGAATCTTTAATGCTACTGGGTCAAATAACTCGTATTTACCTGCAGAGAAGCCTTTTTCACTTATTATTTCTTGGATTTCCTTTATTGTGATTTTATCAATTTTTTTGGCATTTGGATCCTTTTTGGGGTCTTTGGTGTAAACCCCATCTACGTCTGTAACGTTTATTAGTATGTCTGCTTTTATTCGCTCTGCGACTAGCGCTGCCACGGCATTAGTTGACTGTCCCGGTTGTAAACCACCAACAACTACTATTTTTCCCGTGGCAACTGCACCGGCTACCTCCTGTAAGGTTTCCGGAATTGTGGGATAGGCTTCTCTATCTAGAGCACCTACCATCAATTGCGCATTTAACTGGGTGGCTCTTATTCCAATTTCGTCACAAAGACTTTCGGGGGCTCCTAGTTTACGTGCGGCCTCGATGTATTTTCTCGCTATTTTGCCTCCCCCAAGAATAATAGCGGGTATGTCCATGTTTTCTTTTCTGAGTTTCAAGATTGTTTTGGCATACTCGGCAAATCTCTCCAAGATAATGTTTCCCGATTCGTCTTGGATTAAGGAACCCCCAATTTTTAGTACAACCTTCATTTTGTTGGATCACTCTCCAATTTGAAATCGGATAATAAACTCTTTTATATTTTGTTAAATATTGCTGTATCTCCCTTTTATATGATTAGATTCCCCCTTAAAGAACTCCCTCCACTTTAAATAATCTAGAAGCTAAGAAAGATTTAATACTGCTAATTATATTTGCTTAGTATGCTTTTGAAAAAGTTAATTGGGTGATTCCAAAAATTAGATAAACTCTATCTACCTTTATTACCTAAAGATACTGCTTTGACTTTTCGAGTAGGGAACTCTCATGTGTTCATAGCTTACAACCCTAAAAATTGTGGGGTTACCCCTTGTTTTTAATCAAACTAAAATATAGAAGGTGTCAGTATTGGAGCAACAGGAGCAGAAAAAAAGGTCATCGTTTGAAAAATACAAATTAAAACAGCAGTTGGAGGCTCTAGAAAAAAAGAGAGGTTATCATACTGAGCTGGTTTCCCTATACATACCCCCAGACAGGCAAATCAGCGATGTTACCAACTACTTAAAACAAGAGTATGGAACTGCTTCCAACATCAAGTCTAAATCCACTAGGAAAAATGTGATGGATGCTATTCAAAAAATTTTGGCTCTGCTAAAAAACGTGCCCAGACCTCCACCTACTGGTCTAGTCATTTTCTGTGGTGCGATTCCTACTAATGGTCAAGGCACAGAGCGAATGGAGTTGACCACTATTGTTCCACCTGAACCTATTAAAATCTATAAATACCACTGTGATAGTAAATTTTTCTTAGATCCCCTTAAGGAAATGCTGATTGAAAAAGACACCTATGGACTCATAGTAATAGATAGATCCGAAGCAGACTTTGCCATTCTAAAAGGAAACCATTTGGAAATTCTCAAAAAAATTACTTCTGGAGCTCCCGGAAAACACCACGCAGGGGGACAATCACAAAGAAGATTTGAAAGACTAATTGAACAGGCAGGCCATGAATTCTTCAAACGAGCTGGAGATTATGCCAATGAACTTTACCTTCAAATTCCAGATTTAAAAGGCATAATAATAGGAGGCCCTGGACCCTCAAAAAATAAATTTGCCGAAAGCAGCTACCTCGACTATCGTTTAAAGAACGTCATTCGAGGCGTGGTTGATTTAGCATATACTGGAAGCTCCGGAATCGACGAACTAATTGATAAATCCCAAGACCTACTTCAAAACATTAGATACTCCGAAGAGAAAGTTTTAGTGCAAAGATTTCTGACTCAGCTAGTGAAAGACGACAGCTTAGTAGCTTATGGAGAAAAGGAAGTTCGAAAAGCCCTTAACCAAGGAGCAGTAGATACCTTACTGCTATCTGAAGAACTTGACATACTACGTGTCATAATTAGTTGTCCTAACTGCAAATACCAAGAAAAATTGACAATTAAAAAGAGTGAATTACCATCTTTAGAACAGCAAACTCAGAGCCGAAGCTGCCCAAACTGCGCCAGCTCCCTGCTATCTATCGAAAAAGTGACACCCTTAATCGATGAATTAGGTGAGCTTGCCGAGCAAACAGGAGCCAATGTAGAAATAATATCCCCAGAGACAGAAGAGGGACAACAGCTAAAACAAGCATTCGGCGGCATCGCAGCACTACTACGTTACAATCTCAACAATTGATATGCATGATAAATTTTTGTAAGCCTTTGGAACGTATGGGATAGTGCTTTTAGTTTTATGGTTAACTTTTGCATAGGCAGGCAATGAGATTCATCCCCAATTGGGCGGGCGTTCCTAGACATTTTACTGAAAAAATTAGGAAGAAGTTTATCTCCAAAAAATAGTGTACGTTATAATATAGAGTTTCTCATTAATTTTTTCCTAAACCTATCCTTGAATGGGGTTATTTAAGGCTTCTTTCCCCAAAAAAGGCGGAAAAAACCACACTTTCTGAAAGCGAAAAGGAAAAAATTAACTGGAAAGTCTATGTTGTTTCAGTGTTTAAAAAGAACGCTTTCCCCCCGAAAAATTTGGGGTTTGACGGAGTGATGGGAGGAGAGAAGATTTTTTCTCTCCTCCGGAAGTTTGTCGTTTGGGGGTCTCCTTTATTTGATGGTGGTGGGGGCATTTTTTTAGGTTGGTAGGGGGAAATAATAATAATGTAGCTAAGCTACAAATATATCTATCTATATTTTTGTTATTCTACTACATAAATATTTTGGTTTGTATAAGACAGAAATTAATAATGTTCAAAATAACTTAACTATATAATTTATCATAATAAATATAAAAAGACAACTATAAACTCCCTCTAATGATGTAGACACCTTTGGCTTATAAGTGGTTTAAAGCGGTTTTATTTTAAGGATTCTGGGTCTCAAGAAGCAGCGTTCCTCATTCTTCAACCCGAAGAAAGCAAATATGCACCTCCCCCTCTTCTCACAAACAACAACAATAACACGCTCAGCAACCTCACCCACCCTACCCCTGTAGAGCACCTCGTAACGGCAACCAACCTTAACAATGATTCTCGGAATATGAGCCGCCTGCTCGCCCATCCTGCTGATCGGGTAGTTCCCCTGAAGCCATCCATAAACGTGAGGGAGACCCTGCTTCCTGAGAGCCAGAAAAGTGAGGCGACGCCCAAAGAACCGCGAAGCGGTGCAGCCTCACCTCCCAAAGCTAGAGAACCGAAACGG
>JAHQXB010000180.1 GCA_029856435.1 Candidatus Jordarchaeia archaeon | reverse complement strand
ATCCAGAAGCTTCAGGAACCCCCCCTTTCTTCGTTTAAACCGGAGCCGACGTCAGAAATCACTTCCTGAACCCCATGCTGCCCCAAAAAAATTCCACTTGCCTCTCAAGGTCATCCCTCCGGGTTGTTGATGAAACTCTTGCATACCCTACGGTGCTCCTCAAAACCCCTTCTCGCCCTGAAGCCTCCTTATCTCAGACTCGGGTATCCTCCTCCTTCCGCCTAGCGTCCTCACAGCCCTAATCTTCCCCTGTTTGTCCCACTTCTGAATAGTTCGTGGATGAAGGCCCAGAAGTAAAGACGCTTCTTTAAGTGTGTACAGCTTTTCAGGCACACATAAACAATAAACTAACGCCTATATAAGCCTATAATATTTTGGAACTGTTGATTATGGCGTTTTCTATCTTTGTTGGCTCACATGAAAATTAAAATTTTGCCAACTCCCGTTTTTGGAATCTTTAATTGTTGCTGGTATCAAATTTCTTTGAGGGCTTCAACTATTTTGGGTAGGACTTCTCCTGCTTTCCCATAGATGTGGTAGTCAGCGTATCTTGTATACCCCGTTTTTTCCTCATTTATAATTATAGTTTTTGCTCCCCTATTAAGCGCCATTCCTGGTAGGGCTGCTACTGGGTAAACAACTAGGGAGGATCCTACAACTATGAGTAGATCGCATTCTTGTGCTAGTCTGTAGGCTTCGGATATTGCTTCCTCAGGTAGCATTTCTCCAAACATTACCACGTCGACTTTTACCACTCCATCGCATTCTGTGCATCTTGGAATAAAGTTTCCTTTTCCTACTTCTGAAATCACGTACTCTATTCCATACTTCTTTTTGCACTGTATACAGGATGCGCTTCGAACATTGCCATGAACTTCTATCACTTTTTTGCTACCTGCTTTTTGATGTAGACCATCAATGTTTTGTGTTATTATTGCTTCTACCTTGCCCATTTTTTCCATTTCGGCGAGAGCATAATGTGCAGGGTTGGGTTTAGCGTTGAAAAGAATTGGAGCTATTTCTTGGGCCATCTTCCACCAGTCTTCGGGATTGGAGAGAAAAGATGTGATGGTACCCACTTTGTTGGGATCAAACCTTTTCCAGAGACCGTTGGGGCCCCGAAAATCAGGTATTCCAGATTCGACGGATATGCCCGCGCCAGTTAAAACAACTACTCTTTTGGAATCTTTTATTAATTTGGCGACTCTCAAAATTTGCTCATCAACCAAAAGTATTTCACTCCTTTTTTTGAACAAGTTACAATAAATAGAGAAGGGGAAAAATAAAAACTTAATCGTTAACAATCTGGAATTTATTTTTGCGGATACAATTCAGATAGGGTAAGGTACGCATACTAAAAATATAATTTATTCCGATTTGTTATCTAAAAATTTCCGGTTCAGAGGAGGAAAAGTTTTTGTTTTGTGTGTTTGTTAGGTGTGTTTGAGGCGCATAAGGCTGCTTACTAGGATTTCTGTTTCTTCTTCGAGTTTTTTCTCCTTCCAGAGTTTTTTAAAGAACATGCTAATTAATTTGACGAAGCTGGGCTCATTTGTCCATATTCCAATCCATGGTCCCCTGTAACCTTCAATGCAGCCGGAGGAAAGTAGAGCCTCGTTTCCATCAACGACAAGAAGATTTGCGTAAACTTGGTTGTCTGTAACCAGTTCAATATTTCCACCGAAGGGGAGAACAATTTTTGAGTTGTCCTCGGTGCAGGACCAAATTTTGAGCTCCACGCCCCTTTCAGCCACGGACTTTAGTGTCTTTTCTATCTCTAATAGAAGGTCTTTGGGGAAAGAAAGCAGGGCGTATTTTTCCGCGCCCATCAGCATCTCTTCTATTTTGTTGATGACGTTTTGTTTTCCGTGCATGGTCCACAATTCCTGTTTTGATTTTTGTACTCCGTAGACGTCGCTTAGTTCTCCTATGGCGATCTCCTTATCTCTAGCGAGGGCTTTTTCCAGTCTTCTAAAAGCAGTTCGCGGCGGTACAGCTTTATAGAGTTTTGGTCTACACTCCTGTACCTCAACCAGTCCCTTCTCTTCCAAGGCCGCAAGGGTATCGTAGGCTCTAGGATGCGGTATGTTGGCTACTTCACACACCTTCTTCGCAGTGGCAACACCTAGAGATACTAGGGCAATGTAGGCCCTAGACTCATACTCGGATAGGCCGAAGTTTTTGAGGGCCTCCATCGTAGTGTTGCTCACCTCTATTTTTATCGCCTCCAAAAATGGAATTGCACAATTTTACCATTCAATATGGTTATACCTATATATATCTTACCCCATAAAAATTATTCAAAAATAAAATTCTACTCATAAAAAGAAGAGAAACATAAACAAAAAGATAAATCCAGCTTAAAAAAATTATCATAATGTAAAAATCCATTTATATATTCTGATAAACTATTCCAAAGAGTCGCATGCAACCCACAAAATATTGAGTTATCGCAAAGCCAGTAACTTTTATTCAACAAGGCAGAACCAATTAAAGCTAAGGGTACACCAAAAATCTAGGTTTTCCAACTGGAGAAATTACCGCCACAAGCATCGAGGAGAATAAATCCTTCTGGGCGTCTGAGATTTTCTTAGAAATCTTTTTATGCATTACTTCTTCAGCTGTTAAATAACACTGGCATCTCTGGGTTTATTATTTTTCATTCTATCACATTAAATTTGGAGGATAAAAAATTGTCCAGTCCAACAAAATTAGTCACAGTTACTGCAATAGGGCGTGATAAACCGGGTTTAGTTTCCGAATTAACCAACGTTATTGCAGATGTAGACGCCAATATTGTTGATGTTGAGGAAACTGTGCTTAGAGGCTTATTCGCCATGTTTATGATTGTGGACATTAGTTCATCAACTATTCCCGGAGAAGAACTAAAGAGACGCTTGGTGAGGAGGGGCGAAGAAATCGGTTTGCAGGTGAGCGTGGAGCCCTACGTAGAAGGGAGAAGGAAACCGGAAAAGGAATTGGCGCTCATCACCATTCTGGGAAAAGACAGACCAGGCATCGTGGCAAAAGTTTCCACTCTGCTAGGAAACTACAATGTCAACATCGAGAAAATTCGCATGATTGCTAGAGGTGAAATGATCGCTATGGAGATGCTAGTAGACCTTAGCGACCTGAAACTTCCCCTAGAAAAAGTTAGGATAGAGCTTCAAAATCTGTGCGAAACTCTGGGGGTAAGTTCAATTATCCAGAGAGAAAACGTTTATCAAAAATCTAAAAAGCTCATAGTATTTGATATGGATTCCACATTGGTGGATGAAGAAACCATTGATGAAATAGCAAAAATTGCGGGAGTGGGGGAACAGGTTAGAGGGATAACCCAGCAAGCTATGAACGGAGAAATAGATTTTGTAGAAGCCTTGCGTAAACGTGTTAAGCTCTTAGCTGGCCTGGAAGTAAAGTACCTTGAAGAAATAGCAAATAATATGCATTTGACACCAGGTGCAGAGGAGTTAATAAGATCCTTAAAATCTATGGGTTACAAGATTGCGCTTATCAGCGGTGGATTCACCTATTTCACCGACAGATTGAAAGAAAAACTGGGTCTAGATTACGCTTTCGGCAACAAATTAATTATTAAGAACGGGATCCTAACCGGGGAAGTGGAAGAGCCCATAATCGACGGTAAAAAGAAGGCGGAAATAATAAACTGGATATCTGAAATAGAAGGGATATCAAAGGAGGAAATAGTAGCCGTTGGAGACGGAAGCAACGATCAGTTCATGCTAACAAATGTGGGGCTGGGCATCGCGTTCAACGCAAAAAAAGTCCTTAAACAAGTAGCTGACGGTGTCATCGCACAAAAGAATCTCCTAAGCATACTCTACGCTCTAGGCCTTCCTGATAAGGAACTCAAAAGATACATCAAAATAGATTAAACCACTCCAAAAAATGGAAGATACCTCCTCTCTACAAGATATCATCAAATTTTATACCCTAATCCATAATTACGGATTTTCTCTTTTTAACAAAAAGGCTGGTACTTAGCGGTACTTTTTTTCAAAATAAGCCAATTTTTGAGAATTCTTCTTAATACCTATTGGAGCCCCAAAAAAAGAAAGAAACTGCCCGCGTCCTCTTTGAAAACAATGGCTATCAACTTAATTTTCAAGAATTTTCCATTTAATTCGGAAGATTTCAGCCATGATAAATGGAGTTGAAAAAAGGGGGTAGTTATGTAAATGGGACAACGTAGAATCCAAGGTTACCATCAACAATTCTTGCCGCATAGCTGTTATTAATCCTGGTTTCAGTTGCGGTTGTTATGGTAGTGTGCGAGTGTTCATAGTTGTTCCATTTAATTGCACAACATTTATTAAAGGCCCAAATTCCACTTATTAAAAGGTGACAAATTGATGGAAGAGATGAGAGCGCAGATAGCGGCAGGCAAACTGGAGGCCGCAGACATAATTAAGTGTGCCTTAGGAATTAGAGAATTGGAAGTAAAAACCTACTTTACTCTTTTGGAACGACCCATGCAGGTACAGGAAATTGCTGATAAACTGCAGAGGAATAGAAGCACCATACAGAGATCCTTGACGAACTTAATGAGCAAAGGCTTGGCAACCAGAAGAACAAGGAGCATACCTAGGGGAGGCTACTATTACGAGTACGAAGCAGCTCCCTCTTCAGACGTTAAAAAAATGGTGAGAGCGGCTTTAGACCAGTGGTACGAAAAGATGGTATACTTCCTAGAAGAAGGATGGAAAAAAACTGGAGAACAATAAGCAAAAATGAAGGGAACAAAAATTAGACCTTAAAACTATAAATATACATCTAGCTCTTGGAAAAGCGATGTAACCCTACATTCTCCACCTTTGCTAAAAGGAGCTTTACCTATAGGGAATTTGTTCTAGTAACCTTGCCCATAAGAATGTTTAAAATCAGTAAGTTTATTATGAATAGTTGAGTATTATTAGATATTGGTATTTGGAGGGAAAGCTTTGGAAGATGACCCTGAACTGAAAAGGATCCGTGAAAAGAAGCTCAAGGAGCTTATGGAACAGCAGTCCAAGTCCCAAATCCCCGTGGGAGTAATACACATGGACTCAGCAAAATTCACGGATAGTATAAAAAACTCGAAGGTTCCAGTAATAATTGACTACTCAGCCCAGTGGTGTGGCCCCTGCCGCATGATGGCGCCCATTTTTGAGCGTTTGGCCAGAGATTTTGCTGGCAAAGTAGTATTTGGCAAAATTGATGTTGATGAAGAACCCGAAATTGCTAGATCCTTTGGCATCACCGCGGTTCCTACATTCATCATTTTTAAGGATGGTAAGCCTGTGGAGCGGGTTTTAGGGGCGGTAGGATACGATAGGCTTTATCAAATTCTAAACAAATTCAAAGAAGAATGAATGGGAGAGGGTAAATTTTCTTCTTTTATGTTGATGAGACATGTTGGGTCTAGGCGTTATTGCGGGACGCTACGCGTAAATTTTCTTCTTTTATGTTGATGAGGCCCTCTTTTGCCTCTTATATGTTGGAGTACAAAATGGGCTTGAAAATAGAAGATTTCTAAGGAAGATTCTTTTCTAAGAGACAAATTGTAATTTACTTTTTCGTTTGATTCCCTTTTAGATTACAGTGTCTTTAATGGTTTGCTAATCCAAAAATTTAAAGATGCCTAGATTCACTCTGAATATGGATTCTAATAGCTTCTCCTAGGTGTCATATTATTGATTAACGGTAGTCTCAACAGTTTACTAAATGGAAAGAAGGCGTTCATTTTTGATTGGGACGGCACAATAGTTTACTTCAAGATTGACGTAATTTCCGCCCGTAGAGAGGTTATAGGAATTCTCGTAAAATATGGGGTTCCGGAATCCATACTTTCACTGGACCAGCCGATACTTAAAATGGTTGGGAAGGCTGTTTCGTATATTCAGTCGCAGGGCAGCCAGAAATTTATCCTTGAAAAAATGTTGGAGGAAGTTGACGAAGCGGTTGAAAAATATGAAGTGGAGGCCGCCAGCAAAACTTCACTCATCCCCGGAGCAATAGAAGTGCTTCAAATGCTCAAAAGTAAAGGATTCAAAATTGGCGTTTTCACCCTTAACAAGAACTCAGTTGTTTCATCACTCCTAAAACGCTTAGGTATGAACACCATTTTCGATGTGGTTGTAGCAAGGGATGATACCACAAGACCCAAACCCGACCCAGAACACTTAATTAAAACCCTCTCACTACTGGGAGTTACTGCTGAGGAAGCCATTGTGGTCGGTGACCATCCATACGATATTTCTTCTGCGCGGAGTGCTGGTGTGAAGGCTATAGGGGTTCTATCCTCAGGGCACACTGTTGAGGAGCTAAAGTCAGCAGGAGCCGACCTAGTTTTAAAAGACATATCACTAATACTACCCGAACTTAAAGTAGAGAAGGCAGAAGGTGATTAAAAACTTTTCATCCGTGACGGAAATGCATTGAGCGATGTAGATTTATAGGTTCCCGCTATATTCAGGTATGGCTCAAAATAAGTGAAGGTTTTATTAAAGACCCGTTTTTTTGAGCTTGCCTACCTCTTCCAATTTCATTGCGTTAGATTCCTAGTAGCATAATTAGGGTTGTGATCATTATCCATACTAGGTAGGTTAGGCCTTCTCCGGCGCTGACGCCGCTTAGAGATACCTGGTATCCAGAGTCCTTTTCCTGATATTTTTCAAGGTTGTCTTTGTTTTTTCTGTAAACGTAGTAGTTTAGTCCCCCACCAAACATTATTGAGAAGCTGTAAGCCGGGGGTATGAGAACCCCTACGAGAAATGAGATCGGTGACAAATCAAATTTGGATAGGGCTAATCCCACTATTAGGCCGGCTACAAAGAATATTTCGCGGTAGTGAAGTGCGTAGGGTTGGAAAGCATACTGGTAAAGTTGCTCATATATTTGGAGGGTGGTGAGAGCCTGAGTTGGGATGATAGTGCTAGAGGGGAGAACCCATTGCTTAAATTGTAGTATAGATAGGAAGAATATTCCTGTGATTGCCGCAGTGGGTGCTGGGAAGTAGGAGTTGCCGAATCCGTAGGTTTGATAGAGTAAATAGACGATGGCGCTGCCCACAACTGCGCCGAAAATTACACCGTAGAGTACTGACAATAGGACTGTTCTATCTTTGACTTTTAATTCTCGTCCCACTTTGAACCAGCCTATGACTCTCAAGGCTGATGATTGCATAACAGTCATCAACGTGAAGAAAACTATTAGGCTGGGAAAATTTATGTCGAAACCCAAGATTGCAGGGACGGCGAGTAAGTCTGTTAAAAATCCAGTTAGAAATCCAGTTTCGCTCAGAGTTAACGCGCTCCACCAACTTGATAAAAGAAGTGCGGGTGTGCTTAAAAGTGTGAATAGGGGGTTGATTTTAACGTTGTAGAATGGCTCAAAAACATAAAAAAGTAGACAACAACCAACAAAGAAAATTGCTAAGACGATCAAAACCGATTTGTACTTTGTCACCGCTAAGCGGAGCCATTCTTTTACTAGGAAGCCCGAAATTTTTAGTTGTCTTGGAGCCTCCACGGAAACCATTTCAGGCGCCTTTGAGGATTTTTTGGTGTCCAGTAATTGTTGATTCTTCTGGCCTTCGCTTTGAGCTCTGAGATGTGCTTTTAAAGCTTGAATTTTTCTGCGGTTATCCCACCAGTTCTTAATACCCTTAAGGAACCCAAAAGCTAGGAATGCGATTAGTACACCCATTGCCAGATAAAATATTTGGGGCAAATTTATGTGGCTGCCATAATCCATGAAGCGCCCCAATTCAGGGAAGTGGTTTTCAAAAATCACCCACACCAGCACAGAGTAAACGCCCCCCAAAAAAATCATACCCGCCCTTTTCCAACCCACAAAGTATCCTATGCTCGCAATTAGGGGAGAGTTAGATATCCCCATAAAACTGGGCAAAGGACTAGGAGACATTGCCTGCCCCACGAACTGGTAATAACTCTGTAAATAGCTGAGATTAGGGTATAGGGGAAGATTCCAAGTTTTCGCAAAAGTTACTAGTCTGGTCCACCAGTTGGGTAAAGTTTCAGTGGGAGGTAGAACCGTTAAGTCACTGCGTAAGGCGTAACTAGCACCTAACACTCCACCAATGTAGGCTGTAGAGCCTCCCATCCATTTTAAAAGCCTATTCTTGGAGGAAACATCCGCCCCCAAGCTCTCGATAGTCTTGTAGACCGGCACCACTTGGGGCCAGGGCATTTTCAAAAATTCCTCTTTAAAGGGAAGTAAGAGAAACACTCCCAGAACTCCGGCAAAAACCGATATAGTAATAATGAGTTCAAATGTTATTGGCGTGAAAAAGGCTGTTCTACCTGCAAATATCACAAGTGCGGGCAGACCCGCTACCACCCCTGCAGATACACACACCGTCGCATCCACTATGGAGCTTAACACCATGTTTTCCTTTGGTTTATATCTGCCCCTTATCGAAAGCAGAATGTATCCTATAATAGCCATTCCGCCAATGAAAACCACACCAGTCTTGAGGCTCACATAAACCGCCAGAAAAATGTAAAGTATGCCTACTAAGCTACCAAAAACCACAGACCGGAGAGTCATAGGTGAGGTCCCACCAATTTTCGCTCCTTCACTTTCATTACCCATACTTGAAACTCTCCGGAAGCATACGTCACCCTTTATTAGGATTTAATAACTAGACTCCCTTCCAAGATACTTAAAAATTTTACCAAACGCACCTTTAGGAATAGGTATTCTTTATGTTCCATTTCCAAAAGGACAATTATAGGACTATATCCCTAATCTCAGAATAACGGAGTAGAATCGAATTGGGATTAATCTACATCACTTACCGTCTATCGTAAAGCAGAAATTTTTGGGATTTCAGTACTTGTGTTTTTTTGCCTCTTCAATCATTGCAAGCACATTTTCTATTCTGACTCCTCGATGAAGGCTATTGCTGGAGCTGAGAATGTATCCACCGCCGGGAGCAGCTTTAGCCAAGGTTTCTCTAACTACTCTTTTAACTTCTTCTGGCTCGCCAAAAGATAGAAGAACGCCACAGTCAATGTTACCCACTAAAACTAGCCTATCACCATAAAGTTTTTTCACCAGTCCTATATCTACACCTGCCGATGGTTCCAAGGAATGCAAGCCGTCAACACCAGCACTAATAAGGTGTGGGATTAATGGCACAATGTAGCCGTCAGAGTGGTGAATTACCTTTACGCCCCTTTTCTGGAAAGCGTGAATCTCCTTCTTGAGTAGGGGCAGAATATGTTTTTTAAATAGTTCTGGAGAAAAAAAGGTGCCTGCCTTGTAGGCGTAATCATCAGCGAGTATAATTGCGTCGACACCCATATCGATTTCTATTTTTCCCACTTCAATCCAATACTCAACAACCTTGCTCATATGTCTTCTAACAAAACTAGGACTCTTGTAAAAGTCTACCAGTATAGATCTGTGTTCTCTGCCTAGAGCCGCCCTTTCAAAGGGTCCCCCTACGAAGCCTATAACTGCCAGCTCCCCCGCGTATTTTAATGTTTTTTCCACATTTATGTAGCGCTCAGAAACATGGGGGTCAGGCCAATTCCAAGAATTAAAAGCCTCTTCTGAGTCTATAACGCCTCCCGCATACCATTTTGTGCCGTCCGCAGTAAAAATGCGCCTCCTACCCCACTCGTCAATGTATCCTCTTCGCCCCACCTCATCCGTAAACCATTCCAGAGCAAAAGTTTCAGGCCACGCGGTAATCATGTCCAGACCAATTTTTTTATGGCACTCAATAGCCAATTCCCAAGAATATGTGTCACTACCTGTAAGCTTAAGCACAACAGCATCATCGATTCCCATATCGTATATGGGCACTCTATCGGGAACACCGTGATCCAAAGCAATAAGAACCCGTTCCCTTGACTTCAAAAAATTCACCACTCCACAATCAATCATAAACTATTACTTGGACTATGGTAATAAAGCTAAAAAAGGATTTTAAACAATTTTTCACTAGGGACGTGACAAATTGAAGATAGCTGCAGTTTCAGACATTCATTCTCCAAAACACTTGGATTTATTCATTCAGGCACTATCCAGTATAGATGTCAAAAGTATTGATTTGTTTGTTTTAGCCGGAGACATCATTTACAAAGGGGAAGTAAAAAAAATAGAAACGGTGACAAAGGCACTGAAAGTCGATTGCCCAGTAATCGCGGTTTTTGGAAACGAAGAGTACGAAGACTTATGGGAAGACGTAAGAAAAGCAGCTTCAGGTAAAATCCAGTTTCTTGAGCAGGAAACATTCATCGTAGAGGCAGAGGGGAAAACTCTGGGTGTCGTATGTTCGAAGGGTTCCCTCGACAGGCCCACGTTTTGGCAGAGAAAAAATATGCCAGAAATATGGAAAATCTATGCTGAGAGAAGGGAAAAAACTGCAAAACTGGTAAGCGAGCTTAAAACAGACTACAAGTGCCTACTACTACACTACGCGCCCACCTATAAAACCCTAGTTGGGGAAAAGGTTTCCCAATATCCGGAAATGGGAAGCAAAAAATATGAAGAAATCATTCTCAAAAACCAGCTGGACTTAGTAATCCACGGCCACGCCCACAAGGGAACTGCGTACGCAGAAGTAGCAAACACACCCATATATAATGTTGCTCTCCCCCTCACCAAAAAAATAACAGTAATAGAACTTCCACTGCCCAAAAAACCCACCTCACTGGACTCCTACATTAAACAAAAACAGTAAAAACCTCTAGACGAGCCTAAAATAGTGCAGTACCTTCCCAAGGGGAACACGGTTAATTAGACCCGGATAAAGCGTGCAATCCTTACAGAAATCCGGAAACTCCTTCTTCTTGAAAATTTTTCGAAGATTATTGTATTTTTCCCCATCCCAAATCTGCCTAAAACTGTGCTTCTTAATATTCCCCATAACGTCATGACTAAAACAGCAGGGCAAAACATCTCCATTGGGATCAATATCCGCATAAAGCCAAGGCCAATAGCACCTAGTATTTGGCGAAGGCTTCGTCCACAACGACAAGAAATCCTCAACATTAATATATATCCCATACCTCTGAGCCTTCTGGTACGCCTTCTGAAGATTTTTGAGAGTAACGGACAAGTCCTCCTTCTTTAGAATCAAATCCTCATATTCAGGATAATACTTGTCAAATGTTACAATATTCGCCCCAACATCACGAGCCAGATCAATCATCTCATCGATAACCATAAAGTTCAGATTCAATATCACACAGTGAATATGCAAAAGAGGCTTACAAACACCATACTCCGCCCTAACCCTACTAAAAGCCTTCATAGAGGAATAAACCCTGTCAAAAGAACCCGAAACCCCCCTAATATCCTCATAAATATCAGCATTCGGACCGTCAACTGAAAACATCACAATGTCCCAACCGCAATTAACAATCTCACGAATCAAATCCTCAGTAAAAAGCGTACCATTAGTAGTCAAAACCCCCTCCATCCCACACCTCTTAACCGCAGACATAATCTCCAAAATATCCCTCCGAAGAAGTGGCTCCCCACCACCCACCACATGCACCCGCCTAGTACCCATACCCGCCAACTCCTCAATCAAAGACAAATACCTCTCCGTGGAAAGCTCAGACCTATACATCCTACTACGATACTCATCAGACAACTTACGCTGAAAACACATCCTACACTTCAAATTACACTTCAAAGTAGGCTTAAGATCCACTTCCTCAGGCGCCGAAAAACCACGACAACGCCAAACCGAAGCATAAAAATTCACCGCATTGGCAAACCCAGAAACACCCAAAGAAATAATACTCCTACCTCCACAAAACCTTTAAACAACATCAAACCAACGAACACAAACCACAAACAACAACAAACACAACCATCAAATCAATAAAAACATTTCGCGAAACCCAGCTTTGAAAAGAAAATTCATACTACATAATGTACTCCAAATGTAGGGCAGCAACGAATTGCCATTTTTCGTCGCAAAACAAAATGCCCAAAAAAAAGAAAACATCAAAAAGAAAAAGCAAAAAACAATTTTGTAGGTCACAAAACCCATAAAGAACAAATCAAAAAACCCCCTCCACAAACCATCCACAAAACTTCCTACTCTCTTCCAACCTCCTCCTCTTCGTCCTTCCCCACTTCCCCTTCCTTCTCCTCTTCCTCAGCCTCTTCTACTTCCTCTTCCTCAGCCTCTTCCACTTCCTCTGGAGCTTCTCTGGCTTCTTCGTATTCTTCGTAGTCTTCTGGGAACTCCTCTTCCTCAGGAGCCACATACTCATATTGGCTTCTGAGCACAAGGTTTACCACGTAGCCGGCTATCTTGTTTCGAACCTTTCTAGACTCCACATTCGTATACTTCTCAACCAATTTCTTGTTCGTCTCAAAGTCGCTGGTGAAAACACCTGAATACCTTTCAACCAATTTCCTTGCAATCCTCTTAATGTAGGAGGGTCTAATTTTTCCCAGAGCCATGCACCTCCAAGAAATCTTGGAAACCTCTGCAATTTCAACAATTATGCGCATTTCCAATCCAATCCCAAGCTTAAAAGCATTACTGAACCCCCACACCGGTGATGTAGATTAGTCCGATTCTACCCTCATTTCGAGGCTCTGAATCAGAAAAGAAGCCCTATGAAAGCTTCCTTCGAAGGCGAAATCGAACGAATCTACACCGCGCCCCCACACCAAACAACACAACACTTTTCAAATGTACACTTTCAAAACCATAAAAATAAACATTCAATCAACAAATAACCAAATACACTACCCAAAACATCAAGCCACAAAGCAATAACATAAACAGATACAAAAGCACAACACAACAATAAATACTTAAACCACAACCAAAACAAAAATAATGAACAAGACTCACCACTCACAAAAATATACCCAAAAAAACAAAAACGTGCCATCAAAAATCTTGAACCTATATTAACGGAGTACTCACATCCGCAAAATAGAGATAAAGGGAGTTAGATGAGGCTTAGGCTCCGCGAATCTTGTCAAGCAGGGTTTGAACCTGGGTTTTATTATCGTATAGCCCCATTCTAACCGGCGATATGCCGAGTCCCAGACCAATAAGCTGAGTGATGAAAACCACTGGAAGATTATAGTGACCATTCTTCAACTTAGCATTAAGTTCCTGCTGCCCTGCATCAAACTGAAAGTGACAAAAAGCACAAGGCGTACAAACACAATCAGCACCCGCAGCCAACATGTTGTCAATCTTCTCCTTTGTGAAATCCAAAGCAATATCAATCTTCGCGGCCCTCACACCACCACCGGCACCACAACACATAAGCTTATCCTTATACTCCACCGGAACTGCGTCAACAGCACTAATCAATTCCTCCATAATAACCGGAGTCTCAGGATTACCCTTCTGCCTCGTCTCACTAGGCTTCAAAAAGTGGCAACCATAATGCACCCCAACCTTAATCCCAGTCAAAGGCTGAATCGTACTATCACTAATCCTCTCAAGGCCCACATCGTTCCGCAAAACTTCAACCACATGCAACACATCAACCTTACCCTTATACTCCCTTCCAATCTTAGCCAACAACTGATTAACCTGCTCCCTTAATTCCTTATTCGACTTAAGCATATGGTTAGCTTCCTGAAGAGTCCCAAAACACCCATTACAGGTAACCACAATATTTGCACCCAAACTCTCAGCAATAGTCAAATTCCTAGCAGCAATAGTCAACCACGTCAAAAGATCAAAGGACCCAAAAACACCCGGGGCAGGACAACAACTAGCACCACTCATCTCTAAAACATCAATATCAAAAAAGTTAAGCACATCCTTAGTCGCAGCCTCAATACCAGGATACCGGTTCGGAGTCAAACAACCCAAAAAATAAGCGTACCTACTTCTTTTCAACCTTCTGAGCCTCCTTTAATTGAGCCTCCTTCTGAGCAGCATCAACAACTTTCCTAAAACCAGTCTCCTCAACAATTCGGGTAACTTCCTTCAAACCCTCAGGAAACTTATGAACAGTCGCAGGAAGTTCATCCAAACCAATCTTCTTCCTAACCGCCCTGGTCTCATCATTAATGGGAACAGCATGACCAAACTTGAAAAGATAACCACAAACAGCCAAATGCCTCGGATTAGCAACACCACTCCTAAAAGCAAGATTACGAATAACACGAACAGCATCAGTAGTAGGAACCTTTCTGGGACACCTTTCAAGAGCCGCTTTGAACAAGCCGAGCTATTCTTGGCACGTGTAACACGTGGTGCAGTCCCAGAGCTCCTCGTCCTTCAGAGCGTCTTCCTTTAGTCCCAGTTGGGCCTTTCTGAATATTTTTCTTATGCGCCATGCAGTCCTCCTACCCGAGGGGCAGCCCGAGGTGCATGTTGCGCACTGGATACAAGCTTTGAGTCTTTCCATTTCTTCTTTTGTGAAGAATTTTGAGCCGTACTCGATTATTTCTTCGATGAAGTGTGGGTCTGTTTTTCTAATAATTTTTTGGTCTTCGATCATGGCTGGTTACCTTCTTTTGGCCATTTTTTGTTTTGTTTTTTGTTTGGCGCTTTGGTATAGTTTCTGCGCC
>JAHQXB010000159.1 GCA_029856435.1 Candidatus Jordarchaeia archaeon | reverse complement strand
ATAGCCTCCATGGAGGCGAGGTTAACGGGCTGGTGGCACAGCCCCCGCTAAGGTGGAATGGAGTGAGGTGGAAGCCTAAAAAGGGCAATGAACACAGAGCCGATGAAAACCTTAGAAGCAGGAGTCTCCCGGCTTCAGCCGTGGAGAGTGTCAACGTTGTCAAGTAGTTAATGTTTTGTAACCACTCGTTCCACCTTAGCGTTTAAGGCTTCATAGGTGGCTTTCGGGAGCAAAGGTGAAGCACCCCACGTTGGAGGCTATGTTCCATGCGGCTGCTAGGTTTCTATCCGCTTGGAAGCCGCATCCTTTGCATTTGAAGATATGCCCAATCGGCTTACTGGTTTCGCCACATATAGGGTATGTCTTGGATGTGTTTTTAGCTTCCACGAATTCTGGTTTTAAGCCTTGCTCAATCGATTTATAGGTAATGTAGAACTATATTTTCCTGATTGGCATACTGTGAAGTTTTCTAAAGTTAACTATTCATAAACTGTCGATTAACCCGGTCCCGCCCAAATTTAGGGGCTTGACGCAATATAGGTAAAATCGGAAAGGATGAAAATCCACAAAAACTGAAACGTGAAATTTGACATCTAAAATGTTGAGCTCTCTAACCTAGGGAACAGCGGTTCTATGCTGCAGTTAGCCCTTTTTATGGTGTCGCTGCTTTGATTGCTTTCATTATGATTTCTGTGAATTTTTCTGGTGTGATATTCATTATCTGGTAGGATTCCGTGTTGAATATTTTTTCCACTTTTTCTCTAACTGCATTTTTTTCTGCCGCTGTTCCTTGTAGTTCTCTTTCCATGGTGTCTATTGGGGATTCTGGAATTATGGGGGCTGCATGTATTGAGCCAGTGATTAAAATATTGTATATCTTTTCGTTCTTCACTAGTACAGTTACTCTTACCAGTGGTCCCTGAGGACTCTTATCCAGTGCCTCTCCCCTTTTCACGTCTGGGGTTATGGGTGTGTTCTGGAACTTTTTTCTTTCCGTTCGGGCGTAAAACCAGTCCTCGGAAGTGAGCAGCTTCTTTATACTGTTGTAAAACGGGATGTCCTCCCAATAAATTTTGGTTGGGACAAATGTGACATTGAAGGCCTTTTCTACTCCCCTCTTTAAAACCATCTCTAGCTCTTCAAAGGACACCTCTCTTCCAACAACCTTGTTGAAGAAGGTTGACCGGTCTCTGAGGGTTTTAGTTTCCTTGTCCGCAAACTTTTCGGGAGGCGGAATAATAACCTTGTCCACTAGGTCCCAGGGAACCTCAGTTAATTGTACAGAGTTTCCAACAGCTAGAAAACTTGAGGACTCCAATCCACCCGCCAAACCAAACTTCCTCCAAACACTATCATCACAAAGAACTTCAATGTCATTTATGGGTCTAAACCTGGTTTTAACACTATATTCTTCACTGATGGCATCCGCATAAGCTGTAAAAACAATTCTATAAAGATCACTTAGGGTGGAGGGACACTTAGGATGGTTTCTACTAAATCCCACCGCGTTACCCGGACTTCCCTTATCCGTCCAAGAGCAGCCGCCAGTCACGGTTCCACGAACACCCACTGAGACCCCATTCCTCCTAGCATACTCCAAGTCTAAATCTCTTTCTGGCGAAACAAAGTATGAAAAGTTCACTCCGCTATTAGTCCAGGTCGCAAAAACGAACACACTGGGCGGAAGAATCCCCTGAGGAATGCTTGCCATCACCGCCCCCCTAATGACGTATTCCGGAGTATCAATGTGCCAATGTAAGTCGGCCATCTCATCATCTTTCCAACCATCTTTTCCATCTTCGCGTTTCCAAAATTTCTCAGGACACATCCCATTAAGCCTTCAAACAACTGATGATAAGAAACAGTAGGTGAAAAGTGCTGCTCCTACGTTTAATATGAGTAATGTATAAGATAAAAACAAGTTAAAATCATTTCGATGAATCGCAAAACTGACAAAAATATACATAGAATTGTAATAAGCATTTAAGCTTCTATTCTCATAGGTGAACCGACAACATTCTCATAAAGGGTAGCATTCAGGTATTACTTCTCTTCACTGTTATTAAGCTTGTTTTCGTGGAGCTTATATACCCCTACTTGAAATTAGGAGAAGAGGTCTCAGATATGGATGTATACTGGCTACTTTTCAACCCTCTAATGCACGATATATTAAATCTATTCTTCGGTTTTCTCTTCGTGGTTGGACTAGTCCTTTTCGTCTGGAACCTATTAAAACTGATAACTTCTTGGCACCGCATAGGACCCGCCATATCCCTAATTGTATGCCTCTTTGTTATCGGGATATCCGTTAGATGGGAATGGTTTCTCCCAGTCATCGCAGAAATCATGGGGAGAGTAACCCAGTATCTGGGACTTTACCTTTACTACCTGATTTACCAATATCTAGCCCAACAACAAGCCACAATCACCACGCTAATACTGTTCATGTAAAAATACCACCAGAAATAATTCCTCACCCAAAAAGCTAATTCTTATCACATTGCTATAGAGTTTCTCATTAATTTTTTCCTAAACCTATCCTTGACCGGGGTTATTTAAGGCTTCTTTTCCCAAAAAAGGCGGAAAAACCATACTTTCTGGAAGCGAAAAGGAAAAAATTAAATGGAAAGTCTATAGAGAAACAGGGCAACTCTGAAAATTGTGAGACAAACTTTTTGCTAGAAGTTACATTATACTTATTTTTTTCTTTTCTTAGAGATGGAGGTATTTATTAGTGGAGACTAGGACGGTTAGCAAAAAAGGTCTGGCGACGGTTCCCAGCAAAATGAGACAGCTTAGGAGAATTAAAACCGGGGACAAACTCGAATGGCAAGTCATCAAAAAGGAGGAGGGTCTAATCCAAATCCGAGTACTGCAAGGCCTCTACATCTTTCTCAAAGGAAAGAGAGGAGATCCAAACACCACATATGAAAATGTTGAGCATCTAGCAAGCGGGCTCAATAATTGAATGAGAAGCAGGGTATGGGAAACATGCCAATAATAGAGGTTGACCTACTAATAGTGTTAGTAAACTCTTCGGATAATCTCCACAACGTGGCTGACACCCTATTTCTAAAAATTAAGGAAAAAGGATAAAAAAAACTTTGCAGTCACAACATCGGCTTACCTGGAATATGAGCTCATCCACAAATCAAAAGGATACGTGAAAGTTATATAAGAGCAGAAATCGCAGCCCTTGGAAGATACCCAACCTAGATGAGAAAACATCAACCTCAGAGATTATACTCAAGGCTTCAGAGCTACGCGGCAAAATAGCTGGACTAACATATTTCGACTCCCTCTACGCATCAACAGCCCTGCTAAACGATAAAAAATAATATCAAAGACCCCATCTACGAAGTCAAAGAAATAGAAAGAATACCGCCCCAAAAACTTTGAACAAAAGGCCCAAATCGTCAAACTTATTTCCCTCAGACAGCAATGTGGATTATCCCCCCTCTGCATTCATATTCTAGGATTAAATAAAAAATAAGCCCAGAACTGGTCGTCAAACATGTTGATAATTATTAAATTGTAGAGTCCTTACTTTTTTTGCTGCCTTAGTTACCGCCCAGAAACGCAAGAAAAACTTTACTACCCCCCATAAAATTAATCCTTCGTTCTTGTGTGACATCAATATGATAGGTGGTTAAGAAAAAAATAGAGGAAGAACAACTTAGGGAGGATAAATTTTTGGTTTTCTGAAGGATCGACAGTTTCGTTATTAGCATGTCTCTCAAATGGGGGATAAGTGTGCTGATAGTGCTCCTTTTTCTTTTGGGTATAAACTTTAACTGGGTAGTTTAGGTAGCTATTTTACTTAGATTAAAGAAGGGGTGACTTTTTGCTAAGGGCATGTAATTGTATTCTTGCCACATGGTGTAGGCTATGTATGCGTCTGTAACTGCAACTGGAACATATATTTTGTTTGCGTTCTTGATGGGGCCGTATAACATGAAATTGGCTCCCATTACTACGGGTAAAATGTTGGCGACTAGACTGCTGGCAAAATATGTTTCTGGGCTTAGTTTTCTGCGTTTGTGCCAAATGTCTATGGCGTTATGGGCTCCGCATCCCGCTGGGTAACCATACCTGTCCTTAACTAAATAAATGGTTTTGCCCGTGGGTCCAGGGTCCTGTATGTCGAATACCGCTGTGTCTATGAGTATGTTCTCTACGCCTGCCATTCTTGCCTTCTCCAGTAATTTGTCAATTACCTCTAACCTCCCGGCGATAAGCGGCTTTTCTGTGTTAAGCAGCAGTAGGATTGCAGTTTTTATCTTCGCCTCTTTAATCGCTGAAATCTCCGCCTCCTTAATTTCTGGAGCTATCGAATTATAAATAACGCGTTCCGACAAGCCGGTTTCCCCAACATATTTAGCTCCAGCCATCCTAACATCAGCAGTTGTTCCATCAATGCAAAACGGTCCATCAATGGTATCAGCCACGAAGTCAATGAATTTCTCAAAGGCCTGAGGCCACGAAGAGCAAACATCAACTATTCTGGGATTACCAGTTTTGGAAGATATTTCCTCTTCAGCCATTAGAATTTTTTCAGCGCTCTCCCTGTCAAACTCTCCTGTCCTTTCGTCTTTCACAATTTTATCCTTATGATAGAAAATGGTTCCAATCATTACAGTGGGAAGCTGCCCCGGCTGTCCTCCAATTTTGACGCCGGCCACATCAAAAATTTTTTGTTCTCTCTCAAATTTGAACAAACTCATCACCCTTAACACATAACTGACAATTTAACCATCATCAGACAACAATGTGTCGATTTTTCACTCAAGCATTTTTCAATCATTTTTCTTATCCTGCTTCAAATCACTAATTAAGTAACATTAATCAACGTAAACTAGGTTTTACTTGGAAAATATACTGGAGGCCTTTTTGGGTACCTACCCAATTTTTTTAGTAGCTCGCTGGTTTGTGGATACCTCGATAGGTCTGCGTAAGGTAAGAAATACGAGTTAAGGAACTCTGATTGAAAGTTGGGTTCTGCCGCGAGCTCCACATACTTTACCTTTTTCGATATTTCTTCAGTGGTGTTTCTGGCTGCACTGGAAACTAGGGCCATTCTTGCCCCAGTTCCCGCAGCATTACCTACTATCTTCACCTTTTCCAGTGGTACCTCGGGATACATACCTATTATTCTCGCGTTTTCCGGGTCTATATAGGAGCCGAAGGCCCCGGCAATGAAGAGTATATCTATGTCCGCCTCAACTATGCCCTTCTTTCTCATGAGCGTCATGGTTCCCGTGTGTATAGCTGATTTTGCCAAAATAATCTCCTTAATGTCGTTCTGGGTGAAAACTATGTCCTCCTTTGTAGCGGCTTCTTCCCTCCAAACTAACACAAACTCAAGCCCCGCTTTTCCAGAACGCAACCTATCTGAGGCCAAGTCTCTATTCATAACCCCAGAAACATCTATTATTCCGGCCTTCAACATCTCTGCTAAAATGTCTACCATAGCCGAGCCGCAAATCCCGTGAGGCTTATCATTATCTATAGTCCAATAATTAACATCAAGAGTATTGAGATCTATTTTCACCCTCTCAATTGCGCCACTCGCAGCCCTCATCCCATACTTTATGCGAGCCCCCTCAAGAGCAGGGCCTGAAGCACAGGAACACGCAAATATCCCATCTTTGTTTCCCAAAAAGACTTCTGTATTTGTCCCAATGTCTAACGCCATGCAAAGTTCGTCTCTTTTGTACATCTCGGTCGCCAAAATTACCGCAACAGCGTCCGCTCCCACAAACCCCGCTATCACGGGAAGAACATGAACGTTACCGTTCGGATTAATTTGTATCCCAATTTTTTCTGCGTTAACATCTAATCCCCTTTTAATGGCAGGAGGGTACGGTGACAAGGCTAAAAATTTGGGGCAAATGTTTAGAAAGAGGTGATGCATGGCAGTGTTGCCCACCGCAACCACTTCGTAAACCTCTTCTGGATTGACATCTGTCTTTTCCAAGAGCCCTTTAAGGAGCTGGTTTACACCATTGACAATTACTTGTTGAAGATCCTTTTGCTCCTTAACTCCCTTCGTAGCATAAGTAATTCTTGTTATGACATCTTCTCCGTATGGTATCTGCGGATTCATCAATGAATCCACTGCAACCACCTTTCCCGTAGTTAGGTCAAGGAGATAACCAGCGAGTTTCGTGGTTCCAATGTCCACAGCGTAACCAAAGATTCTACGTGTCGTATCCCCGGGCTCTACACCAATTATGGTATCGTTCCTCCAGGTGGTAACTGTTACCTTCCATTCACCGTCTCTTAAAATAATTGGCAGCCTTCGAAGAACATCGAAACTTATTTCCAAATCATTAAGACCATATTGAGACTGTAATTCCTCCAACAGTTTTTCAAAGTCAGCTTTAGGATCCTGAAGGGATGGTTTCGACAATCTAAGAAAGTATTTGTTTATGAGGGGTTCTAGCTTCACTGGAGTTTCTATTCCTTCAACTTGAAGCCTTTGGCGACCAGTCCTACTTTCCTCCGGTATTCTAACCGTGAGGTTACCCCTGAGTTGTGTGCAGCAAGCCAATCTATAACCTGCGGCTATCTCTTCTGAGGATAAAAATTTCCTCTCCACATCCATTATGGAGCCAGCGTTTTCCCTCTCCCTCTCAACTATGACCCTACATTTTCCACAGGTACGCTCACCTCCACAAATCGAGGTTAAATCAGCGCCCACATGTTTGGCTGCCTCTAATAACGTTTCGCCAAGTTTAACCCTTACACGTTTACCCTCAGGCTGAAAAGTTACCTCCACTTCTAAAGCCATGTCGAACTCTCACCCATAAGGCTCTTCTCTTTGTTAGCTCCGCTAAAACTTTGAAATAAAAAAAGAAAGGAGTGGATGTGTAGTGTCTTCCTTTCACATTGTTATTCTTTTATTTCTTCTAGGAGTTTTTTGGCTTTTTCCAGCCCTATAATTACGTCTGTGGCATAGTCGTCGGCGTCTACTTCCTTTAACCATTCTTCACCGGGAAAGGCTCCACCGCCCACCATATATATGAACCGGTCTCTGAGCCCCCTTTTCTTAAGGGCCTCGCCTAGAAACTTTTGCTGCTGAAGTGTATTGCTCATAAGCGCTGATGCCCCAATAATGTCAGCATCGACTTCTAGGGCCTTTTTTATGAAATTGTCTACTGGCTGGTCAACGCCAATATTGTACATTTTAATTCCGGACGCGCTGAACACGGCGGTAACAATGTTTGTGCCCAAGTTGTGTATATCGCCTTCAACGGTTCCAATCACCATTACACCCAAGGGTTCGGGAACTTCTTCCTTCGGGATGTGTTGCTGGAGCTTTTCAGAAGCCTTTTCCATAACCTGAGCGGACAACATCAAGAAGGGTAGAGGGATTTCGCCTCTCCCAAACTTATCGCCAACTTCCTTGATACCCACAGTAAGTCCCTTAGTGAGAGCATCAACAGGGTTAATCTTTGCCTTAATCGCCTCATCCACAGCAGCCATAGCCGCAGCCTCATCAAAATTCACGACTGCCTCTGCCAACTTTTTCAAGATTTTTTCCTTCTCAGACATCTCTTATCCCACCTTCAGCTTCTCATTTCCCTCTTTCACAATGGCATTCATCCGCTCAACCACATCCTTCGGCAGTGGCTCCGGTTCGTGCTTCTCCAACTCCTTCAATTTCTCCCTGCAAATATCATAAGCCCAAGATGGTGCACCAGCCTGCAGCCAAGCGTCGAAGGCCCTGTCATCAAGACAGAAAGTTTTGGGGAACCTCTTCATGCGATCAAGATTATATTTGTGTGTCATCCATTTCTCTCCCTTGACTCCAACCTCTTTAATCACGTCAAGAGCAAGATTCTCAGGTGTGGGAAGGATCTGATCAAATTCAGCCATAGTGCATCTACCCGCCCTTGCTATCTCAGCAGTTATAGGTATTAACGCAGGATCAAAGGCTTCAGTTCCACACTGTATAAATATCATGTCTGTCCCCATCGCCATTTGTAAAGCCATCCACCTCGAAAGATTGAAGATTTGCTGGTCGAGGCTTGCCGCGAATGTGCCACCATACTGTGTGGTTGGAAGACCGTAGAGTTCGTGCCATAGCTGATTCATGGCTCCCGAGCCGAACAGAAAATGCGGAGAGTAAGCATTTCCTCTTCCTGTCCATGGATCTAAGCAGAAAACTATGTTGTTTACCGCCGCCGCTATACCCGGGTCGTGGAACTGTTTAAGCGCTATCATGAAGAGTACACCCGCATGGCTAATTGCAGTGTTTCCCGCGGCCATAGCTGGGCCTTGTAAAGGTGCAGCAGCAGTCACGGCGGGCATTATTGGCCAATGGTGTTTAACTGAAGCTCTAAACAACCAGCTATTGAACCTGTTCAACTGCAGTGTACCAATGTAGTTGTACACGGTCCAGAAGAGTGGTCTCTTTCTTAGCTCCTCTGCGCCTCCCGCTACCTGTTCACCCAGCCTTTCCACATAATCGTATTCCTCAATTTTAGAAACTGTTGTGCATAGGTGGCCAGCCCACTTCACAGTGCCTTGGAGCATGGCATTCATCTTGTTTAGTTCTGAGGGTAGTCCCTTTTGCCCCTCTTCAGCAGCATCCCAAATGTAGATGTTGAAATCGAAGTCATCTATGCCGTCAACGATTTTGGCTCCATACAAAACATCTTTTGCGCTTGCTCTCCTGCGATAATATGTCTTCTTCTCTTTATCCCACTCAAGGAAATCTGTGGCTCCGCTTTCCACCGACCAGAACTGCTTTCTTGCTGGTCCCTCAATGACAACATCCCACTCCGGAACTCTACCCGCTAATATGAAGCTTCTAGGAGCCTTGCGCACATTCTCTTTAACTATGTGTTCAGGAATCTCTGTAACAACCTTCTTTCCATAGTCTACCTTGCATCCCATTTCCTCAGCCATCTTCAGCAGTCCCTCATCATCTATGAAGACGCCCACATCTTGCAGAATTTTGTAACCGGCAGCATCAATTATATCCAATTCTTCTTTATCTAACAATTTCCACAATCCACGCGACGGTAAAGGAACACCGGGTTTGGGCATTCTGTTTCTCCTCCATCAATAATTGTACTCATAAATTGTACAAACTAACATATAAAATTAACTGTATATACGTATCAACATAATAAAACATATATCTGTACGTATCTAGCCCTGTAAGTCCAAATTCCTCAACCGTTGAAAAAAGTTTTACCACTCGATAAGCAACAAAACTGAAAAATTGAAGGGCTAATCCCCCTCCACCATACCCCCAGTTCAACTACATTCCCTTTTGTAGGATTTACAAGTATGTGTGGAAAGCACTAGCCCCAAGCCTTCTTAAGCTCTGAAATAAATCCATCTTCATCCTCAGCTATTCTCTTCTTAACCTCCCTCCAAACAGCTGAACAATTCTTATATTCCACACCCACAATGCGATGAATGACTCGATCGATTTCCCTCTTGTTTCTCTCCGTAACAGTTATTCCCGCCTTCCCGAAAATATTTTGTATATGCCTAAAATAGCAGGTCATAACACAAAACCTCCATAACTAATTATATGGTATAAGTTTCAATAAAAAAGAAGCCCATAAAAGGGCTTTGACACATTATTCGACTTTTTCAGTGCGGATTCAATTTAAAGGCTATAGCTTTTCGAGATTATGGCCCCTCCAAAAGCGATAAAAAGACTCCCATATCTAAAAGCTCTTTTTCATTCTTTCTTTTGCCCAACGGAAAAAAGACACAAGCAAACAGCCAAAAACCGCGCTCCAAACAAGACACGCAAAAAACTTGCATCCCAAAAAGAACTTGGAAATTCGCGAAAAATTGACCCTCAACACAGAAAAAAATTTCGGCTACCCCATCCTTACAAGTATAATAAAATGTATACACATGGAAACTGTTTCTTCAAGAGTGGAAAGGGAAATACTAGAGGAACTTAGAATTTCGAAAAAGAGGGGCGTTGACAGATAAGTAGTTATCAGAGAAATGTTGAAGCAAGGTATAAGAGAGTTCAAGCTGAAGGAGGCCCTACAACTCCTGAGGGAGAGAAAAATTACAGTGTGGCGCGCCGTCGAAATGGCTGATGCAACATACAGAGAGAATCTTGACAGCCTAAAACGGTATAACATCCCCTTCCCAGCAACCTTAGAGGAGATAAAGCGTGAAATCAAAGAAATTAAAGGTAGCTACCCAGAGGCCCCCTTTAATTCACCTAGCCAAAACTGGCCTCCTTCAAGCTCCTAGCCCCTATGATAGTGGTACCTATAAGCTGAACTAAGTGACAAGCAGAGAAGGGAAGAGACACAAAAATTCCAAAAACCGAAAATAATAACACCTCACAAAGCAAAAACCAAAAGGGGGGAACATTTATCTATAATAAGGTGCTTCCCTTCTAACAAGCTAACCCAAGGAAACAATGGTGCGAGATGAAACAGATGGACAAGTTGGATAAAGATAAGGCCGTCGAGGTAAAATGTGTGCGCGACGAATACATCTTCATATCCCAGCAACCCTGCGGAAGCTGCGGCAAAATAAACGCCTACAAACTACACATCCAGCACCTAATTCACAGCGAAAACAGAAGCTATGACGTGCTGGAAACCGAATGCCAGTACTGCGGACACCAAAAATGCTTCACATTCGACATAACAGACTATTTCCAAAACCTCGAAAAACAGCTCACTGCCACACTCAAAGACAGAGACAAAGACGAAGACCTAGACTGGAACAGCGAAACCTAAAATACACCCCTCCACACCACAAACCCTTTTGCCCTATCAGTGAGCTACCACCCTTTGAGAAGGGCGGCTTCTGAGGTCGTGCCTCGAACAACACCACTAAGTTCACTGGACGGCAATGCCTCAGTTATGGGCTGGTTCACAACAGCCCCTATGCCAGACATCGAGCCTGGCACTCGCCCGCTGCCGAACGTACCGAAGCCCTTTTCGGATATCCCAAGCTTCATCCGCACAGCGTGGCTTGGTTTTCTCCAATTGTTCCCTTTGAGGAACATTTCGATATTCTATTCACCTCGCCAGCTCAAAAACTTTACAACAGGCAAAACCTCATCAACTGCTCTCATTCCACAATCACACATCAACTCACAATATGCAGCAAAGAAAGATACAATGAACTATCCTCCCAGCTACTAATATCTCCCCCTCAAGCAGCCCTCACACAATACTTCACATCAGTGAAAAAATTTTTCGATTAAAAAACACATACACACCCAGAATCCTAATCAAACACGTAAAGCAGATTCCACACCAGCACGGCTCAAAAAACCCACCCAACAAATCACACAAACACTTCACAAAACTCCTACCACACCAAACCCCCACAACTCCCAAAAAATAATAGTTGAAAAGAAAAAACCATGAAAATTATCTGTAAGGCTCTATGATAACTTTAAGGGAGTTCTCAGCCTTGGCAACAAGTTTGAACGCCTCACCCGCCTCAGCCAAACCGAAACGATGCGTAATCATATCTCTAACATTCAAGTTACCCCAACGCAAAAGCTCAAGCGCAGTCGCCAAATCGGCGGGACTAGCACCATAAGAAGTAGTCAAAGTAACCTCATTTCGCCACATCTCATTAAAATTCACCGCAACATTAATCGACGGCTCAGGCACCGCAAAAAACAGAACCGTGCCACCCCTATCAACACACCTCAAAGCAGTCTCCGCAGCCTGAACCGCACCCGTACACACAAACACCTTATCAGCAAGCCTGCCGTCATTAACCTCCCGAAGCCTCTCAGCAACATCCCCCTCCCTAGCATCAATAACTGCATTAGCACCAAACCTCTTAGCAGCATCAAGACGATACCTACTAATATCTGAACCAATAATCATCCCGGCACCGAGACTGCGAGCCAACAATATATGCAAAATCCCAGAAATACCCGTCCCAATAACAAAGACTGAGTCACCCGGCCTAACTCCAGCCTGCCTCTGCCCCCTAACACAACACGCCAAAGGCTCAATAAAAGTCCCAACCTCAAAACTCATATCATCAGGCAACAAATAAATCCCACGATCCACTTGCAAACTAGGAACCCGAACGAACTCCGCAAAACCACCCGGATCAAAATTAGTAGTATGCAAAGTCTCACAAGCAGTATGATGGCCAGTCAAACAGTACCGACAAGTATTACAAGGAACATGATGCGAGACAAAAGCCCGATCCCCAATCCTATACTTCACACCCGCACCGATTTCAACAAACTCCCCAGTCATTTCATGACCCAAAACGCGGGGAGCCTTCCTAACCCGATACCACTCCATAACATCGCTACCACAAACACCACAAGCCATAGCCCTAACTAAAACCTCACCAGGACCAATCTTAGGCTTAGGCATCTCCTCCAACCGAACATCATTATTATTATAATACATAGCCACACGCAAAACAATCTCCCCACATCAAATCAATAAAAAGAAGAAAATACGCCCATTTTCTAACTACTTCTTCTTACCCTTCAAACTATTAAACAGCTCCAAAGCCTCATCCGGCGTATAACCCTCTTGAACAATGGAACGAACAGCCTGAATCATGGCAATAGGATCCTCACTCTGAAAAATATTTCGGCCCATGTCCACGCCCACAGCGCCCTCCTGGATAGCATTGTAGGCCAGCTTCAACGCTTCAGGCTCCGGAATCTTTTTACCACCCGCAATAACTATGGGAACCGGGCAACCCTCCACCACCTTCCCAAAATTCTCACAGTAATACGTTTTCACCATGCTTGCACCAAGCTCAGCGGCGATGCGGCTAGCCAAACCCAAATAACGAGCATCACGCACCATATCTCTACCCACAGCAGTAACAGCCAAAACCGGCATACCATACTCTTCACCCTCATCAACCAACCTCGCTAAGTTCACCAAAGTCTGCTTCTCATTAGGCGCACCAACAAAGATTGAAAGAGCCACAGCTGCAGCGTTGAGGCGAACCGCATCCCGCATTGAAGTAGTAATATCCTCGTTGCTCAAATCATCCTTAAGAATACTGGTACCACCACTAACCCTAAGTACAACAGGGTTAGAAATAGTAGCATCAATAGTGTTACGAAGCACACCACGAGTAAGCATCACCGCATCAGCCCAAGGAAGCAACGGAGTGATAACCTCACCCGGACGCTCCAAACCGGACGTCGGCCCCTGAAAGTAGCCGTGGTCTACTGCGAGCATTACGGTGTGTCCGGTTTTTGGGTTTATTATTCGGGATAGTCTATTTTTCATTCCCCAATCCATTTCTAAATCACCCTTATTCGTTTTTGTTTGGCATTTTTTGTTTTGAGTTTCAATTGTATTTTCTTGGGGGTTGTTTAAAAGGTTTCCGCTGTTTGTGACTGTTTTGCTGGGGATTGTTTTTTAGATTTGTGTTGTCTTATTGGTAGTATAGTAGTACTTCTAATTATTGTTGTGGATCTATTTTTTTGTGGATGGTTTTGTCGTGTTTCAGGGGGTGTTTTATTGTTTGGTGGTGTGGCTAAAAGTGCCATGTAATTCCAGTCGAGAAACTGCCTGAAAAACTAGGGGCGTATGCAACTCCACCAGAGGAGATACTCAAGCTCCAGGGGGATTACTCGGAGGAGGGATTGAAATTCTCATAGAGGAAAAACCCATAAAGGTAAATAGAATGCCCTCAAGAATAAAGGGGTGTGACAAAAGCCGAAAAACAAATGACACGCAGCAGGCGACACCAAATTAATTATGCCCCTT
This sequence comes from Candidatus Jordarchaeia archaeon, assembly GCA_029856435.1. GTDB lineage: Archaea > Asgardarchaeota > Jordiarchaeia > Jordiarchaeales > Jordiarchaeaceae > Jordiarchaeum. The sequence continues at coordinate 920 of JAHQXB010000159.1, read as the reverse complement.
TACTTTCCCAAACTTTTTAATAAAAATTTAGCTTCTCCTCGCCCATCCGATTAAGTCCACAAAAATGAGAAGTCGTTTTTCTTTAATTCCTCTTTTTCCACTATGTGTTTTATTTTACAAATTGCTGGATAAACTCGAAAGGTATTTAAAAACTGCATTTGTTAATGTGCCTTGGACAAGTTGAAGCTTTCACGGCGAATCTGGATGGGTTCTGCATTTTTTGCAAATTGTGGATGGATATTTGGGTTTTCTTGTGGTTGAAAAGGAATTTTTGGTGTGGTGTCTTGGTGTCTGATGGGTTGAGTCTTGTGGATGGTGTTCTTGCTTTTCTAGGTGGGGTTCCTGGTGTCAGAAGGGTTAGGGTTTTGGATGATGTTGAGCGTGGTTCTCTTTTGCGGTGTGAGTTAGAGGGGGAGGAACATGTTATGGTTGGTTGCCGTGTTTTTAATGAGGGTCTTCGGGAAGCTTTGTCTAGGGAGGTGGTGGTTGCGTGCTCCACGGATATGAGTTTTGTGTGGCCTAGGGGTCCGCATGTGGTTTTGTGGCAGGGGGATGTGGTTGTTGGTTTCATAACTGATGATGTTGAGGGGGTTAAGTCTGAGTTTTGTGAGGAGGTGCGTGTTTTTGGTAGAAATCTTGTTATTTTTCCGGAGAGGGTGCGGAGGCTGAGGAGTGAAAAGGTGGGCCCCACTCTTTTTGTTAGTAGGGGATTCAAAATGGAAGAGTTGGAGGGAAGGGTTGGGGTTAGAAATGTGGTTTTAGCTTTCTGTAATCGTGCTGGTGATGCGTATTTGAAGGGGTTGCTTGGGGAAGAGAATAAACCGGAACTGGGGTCTATTGTTGTAGGGTTTGATGTCTCCTAATTTGTTATTGAAGTTTGGCCACAAATACCAGTGAGGATATTTCCACCTAAACAGCAT
>JAHQXB010000046.1 GCA_029856435.1 Candidatus Jordarchaeia archaeon | reverse complement strand
TGTATTAGACTTTTTTTAGCTTTTCCAGTTTTTCCATAAGGCTCATGAGTTCCTTTTGTAGTTTTTCCTTAATTGCTATGTCCTCAGAAGTTACTATGCCTTTTAATTCCTTTTTTCTCAATTCGTCTATTTCTCTTCTGATTTCGAGAAAACGGTTCTGTATTTTTTCCAACATTTCTATTTCTTTTGGTTTCATTAGTTTTTCTTCCAGTATAGGGGATGCTTTCGATAGGAAAAGGCTGGCGTAGAGATAGTCCTTTTGAACCCTGTCATATTTGGCTTCTATTTTGTACCTTTCAACCAGATACTTCTTAAAATCAATTTCCCCCGAATCATACTTGCCCTTCAATTTATCAAGCTTCGCCCCGTACTTGTTGACCTCTCTCTGTAGTCTATCCTTATCCCTAGTTAACTTCTCAACTTTTTGCCTCTGAAGACCCTGCACCCTCTTTAGATCAATTAATGATGATAGAATTAAGGAGAAGGACTCCCTAAATTGTGCAACATCACCCTTCCACTCTTCAAGCTGTTTATAATGGGTCTGCTCTACTTGGACAATAAACTCATTAAGTTTGCTTCTGATCCATAGTTCTTCGTCGATTCCGATGTTTCCTGCGATGCACGTTGCAGTAAGTAGTTTACCCTCTTCCCTGATGAAGGTTCCAAACTCTGTTCCCAGTCTCTTTAGCCCGCCCACTTTCATCTCCTCAAGGAAGGTCTTGATTGCCTGAATAAATCCGGAAACCAGAGCTATGTCCTGCTGCATTGAAATAAAGTCAAAAGACCAAATCAAAGTGCCAGCAACATTGTGGTCAACAAGTATATTCTCTAAGCTTTTCATCGCATTCAATGGAATCCTCCTCTTCTTGTAAGCCTTCCATCCCCCATATCCTGCTGTAATAACCGCACCCGCGGCAACCAAACTCATCAGCAGGAGGAACCTATCTCGGCTATCCTTCATAATGCCATAGAAGAAAAACATAGTCAAACCTTGTAAGTAAAGCATTCCTAAAACATCAACACCATAAACCTCTATACTAACACTAAAAATGAGGGGTCTAAACCAACTAGTACCAATATATAAATTAGCCAAATTTCCAGAAATATTAAGTGGCTGAGAAAGATTACATAAGCCCGACCCCCTTGCTTGAAGATCCATCACAATAGTCCCATTTACATTCATATTCACATGGGTGGGGAAAGGAGTTTCCCAAGACCCCGTTTCATTATTCACACTAAAACGCAACCTGAGACAGTAATCCAAAGTAGTTTTACTAGTAGTGTTCACATATTCGAGTTCCCAATCGCTCAGGATACTGTCGTAGTAAAAGGCGTAGCCTTTATCTTCATACCCGTCACCATCAGTTGATGTTCCACTATCTGGAGCATAGAACCAGAAAACCCTATAAATTCCTGGAAAAGATGTGGCGTTTGTGACGGTTATAAAGAAGGTGCGATTATAGGTTTCTATCTCAGGGCTGAGTTCATAAGAGGTGTGCGAGAAAAAGTCTTTCCACCCTATGGGGCCAGTGGCCACTGGAAATTGAAATGTTTCACTAGCTAGGAGAGTGTGTGGTTTGGGGATAATTTTTCCGTTAATTGTGGTACTCGTAGCGTTAAAGAGAGACAAATTTAAATTAATAGGCTGTAGAGGCATATCAAACGGGAAATGTAGCAGGTAAAGGCTTATGGAATATAGATACGCAGTTTGGTTTTCCGGAATCTGGAAGGACATTGCTCGAACATAAACAGCTATATCGTTTGCCCTAAACATGTCTTCTTCCATTGAGACGGTAGAATTGGGGGCAACGATGTTGAAGAATGACATGTTAATGGAGTTGACATTCCACCCTGTGGGGATTGGTATTTGAATGGGATTTGAGGAGCTCAAATTGTAGAATGGCCCATAAACTATTTTTGAGCCTACCTCTAAACCCTGAACCGCTCCACATACTGGTGAAGTATTGGGATAGAACATTACAGCGGAGGTGGTGAGCATTACACAAGTTAGGAGGCAAATTATAAGTAGTCCTCTTCTCATAAGAGTTCCAGTCCCAACGGCTATTCTGGGAGCCTTTATATAAATTTTTAATTATTAATTCTTTTTATTGAGGCAAAAGGCATCTTTTGTAGAAATTTTCGTTTATCCGCGGTTTGGCGAGACATAACGTAACTGATATGTATTCTTGATGTTTGTGTGCGAAATTGTTCTGTCTGTCTCTCTTAAACTGTGAATAATCCCTTTTTTGTGAGGGTGGCAGATGGAAAATAATTTATTTCTGTTCTTGATGCTTTTGAAGGGTTGGTGTTTTCTTTTGTCCTAATATTAATATATGTGAAGGGATAATTGTAGGCGGGATTAAACTATTACTTCTGGTTGGAGATGGAATAGTTTGCGATGATTTTGTAATGGGTGATTTTTTGGATGGTGAATATGTTATGCTGTTTGAGGCTACTGCTAAATGGAGTGGCGAAGGCTACGAGGGTAGAGTGGAGTATCCTAATGGAATTAGTATGGAGTTCTGCGCGATGCCCCCATGGGGAACACGAGGCGATGTGGTAACTCCGGAGCATTGTTTCTTGGCGTCTATCGCCATGTGCTACGAAATGTTTATGGTGGCTACACTCAAAAGAATGCGAATAGAAGCATCCATGATAGAAGTTAAAGCGGTAGGAGAAATCGCAGAAGGCGAAATGGTTCCCGGAAAATCTTTTGAAAGAATCAAAATAGTTCCCAAATTGAAGGTCTCAAAAGAGAACCGAGAAAAGGCCATTAAAGCTACTGAAATAGCAAAAGATTACTGCCTAATAACAAACTCCTTAAAAGTCCCAGTCACCATATCGCCAGAAATAATCACTTAACTCATTTCATGGGAAAACAAGACGCAATGATTAATTGGCTCTGTTGTGAAGCAAATCTGGTAAAAGAAAACTAGAAATAAATGGAGCGGGAAAAGAAGGTACAAAATGAAAACCCTCAATCTTTATTTTTACCCCCGCGACGCACCAGAAGAACGAGTTCGCTAGTTTTAAAACGGGTATTTAAATAATCATTGGTTTTGGATGCGGGAAACCTTGCTTTTAGGCCCGTAGCTGGCTGCTTTTGTTTCCTAATTCTTACGGTAAGGATGAATCTTATTTAACTCCCGCAAAGTTTGCCCAAACAAGTCTAATCGGAAATTTTTGTTTTAAATGTGATAGTTTCGTGGTTTTACTGGGGGAGGTTGTTTTTGTGGTTTTTTGGGTGAGGTTTATTTTGGTTATGGTGTTTGGGTGTGGGATTCGATTATTTTTATCCAGGGGTGATTTTTGATTTTTTCAATTTTTTGTTTTGTTTGGGAGTTGTTTTTTATTTTGTTGATGGTTTCTTTTATGGTGTTCACTTTTTCTTCTTGTGGTATTTTTTCTGGATTGGGGAGGTGGGGTGTTATTGTGTCGGTGAGTTCTGTGCCTAAATCTTCTTCGAGGTAGAGTTCATAGATTATGTAGTCTGCGAGTTCTTTTAGGAATTGGAGGTGCTGGTTTTCTTTGCTTGTTTCTTGTAGGGTTAGTATGTATTCTGTGAGGGTGGATAGGTGTTTGTTGTTTTGGGGGTATGAGAAGATGTTTAGGTAGGGGGCGTTTATTCTCAGGTATCCTCCCGCCATGTGGGAGGATCCGTATATGACCTGGTAGGCGTATTGGAATAGTTTGGAGTTGAGAAGGAGTAGTGTGCTTTTTAGGTTTTCGATTCCTACGTCTTCGGTTAGGTAGTATATGCGTCCGAGTGCGTATCCTTTGAGGTCGATTGCCGCGTTGAGTTGTTTTACCATTCCGGGTATCACTATCTTCTTTTTGAGAAAATCTTCATGTTTTCTTGGGGGTATGATTGACCTTTTTATGTATTTGTTTGAGGATACTATGGCGTAGGGTTTAATGTTGTCTCCTTGAATGATGGGCTGGTAGTCTTGGGGGTTTTGGGGTTTGCTTGTTATGTGTTTGCTGAAGCCAGTGGTGGCTATTCCGCAGCTAAAATTGTAGCGTTTGTTAAATTTTCTTGTAACCGCTTCCAAGATGGGTAGATTGTTTTTGTTAATTTTTAGAGGTATAACGTTTTCAGGTATGCTTTGGAAGAATTTTTTGGAGACGGTTAGGTCTTGAGGTTTGTGGAGATTTGTGAGTTTATTCACTATGCCGATGGTTATTTTTTCTGATGGTCTTTTCTTGTTTATGTGGATGATTATGGGGTAGGTTGCTGCTTCCTTAAACACTTTAATGTTTGAAACGTCTATGACTGTTTTTGTGTTCCACTCTTTGAGTAAAAGGGTTCGGAGGGGTTTCCCATACTCCGTTATGAGGAATTTGTTTGAGACAATGTAGGAAAATTCGCCTCTGTCTTTGAGGATTTTCATACCCCGCTCAATGAAGAGTATGTATATGTCGTACTGCTTGTGGGTGCAGTGACTTAGCCTGTTGTACAGTACTTTTTCGTTGTGTTTCAAGTTTTTATTTGAAATATATGGGGGGTTTCCAATTACTATGTCGAATCCTCCCTCTTGAAAGACATCGGAGTATTCCAGTACCCAGTGGAAGGGTTTGAGCTCCAAGAACTTTTGGTATCTCTCGTCCTCCCTCAATTTCTTCAAGTTATCGTCCCTTTGAAAGGATTCCTTTACTAATCCATAGTACTGGGCGTTAAGCTCCTTGTTAATGGCCTCCGTGATTTCAACTAAAACTTTTCTAGTCTTGGGCTGTAATTCCCTATCGTGTAGTGTTCGGTACCTCTCAACCAACTCGTTTCTAAGCCTGAAAAGGTCCATGGGGGCGATGGCTGGTCTGCCGAGAATGTTCCTTGCCTTTTCAGCTATTTCTGGAAAGTTTTTCTCTAAAAAATCCAGGTGTCCCAAAATAGTTTTAACAGCTTCATCCTTGGGAAAGAAGTTTTGAACCAGCTCCGAAGTGGAAGCAAAACCAATAAGGGAATTACCACACCTAATGTTAAAGTCAATGTTGGGCAGAGGCTGCACATCCTCCTTTGTCCTGAAAGTTTCCGCAAGCGCCAGGAACAACCTCAGCTTACATATCTCCACAGCTTCCTCCAATATGTCCACACCAAATAAACTATTTACTATAATGTGTTCCCTTATCTGGTAATTACTCCAACCCAAAACTCCCCTCTCCCGCAGAGTATGATATATTTTCTCAAGTGTCACTATGGCATCTACCAAGAAATGGCCACTGCCCACAGCAGCATCAACAATTTTTATATCCCTTAAAACTTGGAATAAATATTTCAAATGTTCCTCCGAACCATTCCTAAGCAGCTCATCTAAACCCTCATAGTAGGTTGAAAACTTTTCGTTCACACGATCCACAAGGTATGGATGTATAGTATTTTTCGCCATAAATGCGGTGACTTCTTCAGGCGTGTAAACAGCACCTAAATCCTTCCTGTTTACATTTTTCTCAAATATGTATCCCAGAATCTCAGGGTTGATTTTGTCCACTTCCCCAGACCGCTCATCAACAGTCCACTCCTTACATTCCAGAAGGTTTAATATGGGTATTTTTTGTTCCTCCCGGGGAATGGGGTAGCGCATCTTTTTGTAGAAGGATTCGTTGGGAATACTTATACTATACTTTAACTCCATTTCGGTTTCAATGAATAGTCCATCACTCAGGTAGGGAACATCACCTATTAGCCGGGCAACCTCCTTTTCCCTCTCACTTGGTCTAATACACAATCCCTGAAAAAACAGTTTCCTCAGAAAATCTTGGTAAAAATTGCCCCCCCTACCACTTATTTCACAAAATTTATCTAAAAAGTAGTTTTCATTATTATCCAAAAGCCTCTTTTTCTGAATAAACCACAGAAACATTATTCTCAGGAAAATAATCTTGGTTAAAAACTCTTTATCACGCTCATCCAGTACTCCCCCAATTTTCTCTAGAAGAAATTTTTCAGCGTCACAGTAGAGCTGATAGAACTCCTTTATCAACTCGCTCCTATCAAAAAGCTCTTCAAAGGAATCTACATTGTTGTATTCAAGTGCTTCTAGTTTTCTGAGAAATGCCAAATCAATATCTGATTTTTGTTTTCTCAACTTTAGAACCTTGCCGGTTCCAACATCGTACTTGAAAAAACGGTATTCCTTGGCACCTTGGCAAACAAGTAATATGTATTTTGAAGATAAGTTTTCGAGCTTCTTTTCATAGATGTTTGCATCCTCATCGGGCGAGTGTTCAACTAATAGTAGAAAAAGGTCATCCTCGGAAATTTTGAAGTAAACATGTTTCCCTCCCCCCAAGTTTTTAGCCTCTTCAAAGGCTTTTCTAATGAATCCCTTCGCCTCAAAAAATTGTACTATATCATCAAATTTTTCCCCTGTCCTAAACACCTCAGCCATCATAAGAATCACTTATCACTCTTCTAATCTAGAACCTTCCCTAACCGACTCCACCAAAAAGATATATGGCCTATTAGGTAAGCGGGCCTTCAAAGAATGTGCTAGACTTTTGGTTCATGCAAAGTGACGAATGTCCACTCAACTCGCCTTTATCCACCTTTACTCCATTTTCTTGGAATACTTCCTTTTAGGATATCCACTTAACCAGCTAGTTTCACTTCAGACTCATACATAGTATTACTTGATTATTGATTTTTCTACTAATAAAATCTATTTTGTCGGATTAAAGATTTCAAGTGGTTGAGGAGGAGTAATAACCGTAAGAACTATTAGCCTCCTTTTCTAGTTAATTTTTGAGGAATCAGCATGCCCCATGTTTTAGAAGGTTTCCCAATTGATGAAATTGATGAGCTTGCTTGGAGGGAGAGCAATGTGCGGAAACCAGTTTACCACATTCATAGGTGGTTTGCGCGGAGGGTGGGCAGCACCTTCAGGGCACTCCTTCTTGGAACTTTTCTTGAAGATAACCCCATGAAACACTATTATCAGAGGGTTGAGCTTAAAAATGGGGATGGACGGCCGCCCATAGTCTTAGATCCATTCATGGGTGGAGGTACCACCATACTTGAGGGACATAGGCTAGGCTGCCGCATGATTGGTGTGGATATTAATCCCCTAGCCTGGTTCATAACAAAGAGGGAACTAGAATCAGTGGATAAGCAAAAAGTGGAGAAGGAATTCAGCAGAATAGAGAGCGCGGTGAAAAGCAGGATTCTTTCACTTTACAAAACATGGTGCAAGAGGGAACATGAAGCCGACGCTATGTACATTTTTTGGGTCAAGAAGTTGAAGTGCGAGAACTGTGATGCAGAGGTTTTGCTACACAAAAATTTTATTTTAGCCAAGCCGAGGGGAAAATGGGTTTACTTGTGCCCAAAATGTGGAGAAATTTTTAGGAATGAGCCGAGCCTAGAGTCTCTCCAGTGTCCCAAGTGTTCTTTCTTGTATAATCCCAATTTGGGATTCTCTGCAGGTAGAAAATACTTGTGCCCAAACTGCAATTTTAGAGGAGAAATATTACACGCCGTGCGGAGAAGGGGAAGCGAACCTCCGGAGCATGAAATGTTCGCCCTGGAGTACTACTGTGACCAGTGCGGTAGAGACTACAAAAAGCCTGGTGCTGAGGACTTCAAACTTTACCATAGGGCTAGGGACAAGTTTGAAGGTATTAGGGGTGGCCTTCTGGGAGTTTTGATTCCGGAGCAGGAGATTCCCGACGGTTATAGTACCAGTCAGATGAAGAAATTTAACTACAGGTACTGGTTTCAAATGTTTAATGAGAGACAGCTTTACTGTCTCAGCCTCATCCTACGCGAAATCCTAAAAATTGAGCAAGAGGGGGTGAGAGAGTTTTTCTTAGCCACCTTTTCCGATTGTTTGAATGCCAACAACATGTTTACAGTTTATAACGCGACGTGTTTAAAGTTGGAGCCACTTTTTGGGGGCGGCTACTTCTGGCCACGTATGACTCCGGTGGAGGGAAACGTTTGGGGTACAAGGTATGGTAGGGGGACCTTCATGGGATATTATAGGAAGGGACTAAAGGCTCTAGAGTACCAGCAGCGACCCTACGAATTGAAACTCCGCACTTTGAAAAATGGGGAAAAAAGGGGGTGGGAAAAGTTTTTCGTGGAAGAAGATAAAATTAGAGGAGTTTTTGCTTCCCACTTCAAAGAACTATACGGTGACAAGAATGTTCTACTCAAATGCTCTTCTGCGACGGATTTAAGCTTCATTCCTGATGGAGTCGTGGATGCAGTTTTTACTGATCCTCCCTACTATGATAATATTATGTACAGTGAATTGTCGGACTTCTTCTACGTTTGGTTGAGGCTCGGCTTAAAGGACAAGTATCCTGAAGTTTTTGGCTCCCCACTCACACTTAGGGAGGGAGAAATTGTTGTTAATGAAGCTCAAGGTAAGGGGAACGATTTCTACGTGTGGGGTTTAACCCAAGTTTTTAGAGAAGTTTTTAGGGTTCTGAGGGATGAGGGAGTGCTGGTTTTTGTTTTCCAATACCGCAGGACAAGTGCTTGGGCCGCTCTCCTCCACGCACTAACGGAATCTGGTTTCCAGGTGGTTGCAGTTTACCCTACCTATGGCGAAACGCCCAGTGGGGTGAGAAGACACCGTATAAACTATGACGCAATCCTAGTATGCAAAAAAGCCCTAGAAAAGAAGAAACAGCAGGCCAATTGGACAACTTTTTGGGAAAATTTAACCCGCACAATAGACTCTGGAATTATGGAGGCTCTTAATCAGCATCCAGATTTGGGCTTGGAGGATGTGTTCATAGTTGGAATGGGCAAGGCATTGGAAGTTTACACCCAGACCGGTGGAGGCATAGCTGGGGAGAGAAAAGTAGATGTTTCTGAAAATCCCCTAGAGAAGGTGGAAAATATTGTGTTTGAATCGTTTCTTTCACGTGTGGTTGAGAGGGCCCCCAAAATTGATCACGTATCAAAGATTTATGCCGCTATTTTTGCAATGAAGGAAAAGATTGGTACAGACATCATAGACAAACTTTCCCACTTGAAAAAAGTTTTTGAGGAAGAAAAATTGGTTGAAAAAACTAAAAACAGCGGTAAGATGGTTGTCTCATCCCCCCTGTCTAGAAAAGAATTTGTGGAGGAAAAGATTGAGAAAGGTCTTCCCCTGAACTATGTTGACGCGGCACACCTACTTTGGACCATCCATCAAGAAAATGGAGCAATCACAAAAATTTTTGAAGCTGTAACCCACGCTGGGATAAGTGGAGAAAAGTTGAGGCAATACATTAGATTTCTGGGGGAAAGAACTGGCAATGCGACTTGGAAAGAGATAGAGGACAAGCTCCGACTTGTTTCCTGAAACATTATCACTCCCCTCGCGGTAGTGGCTGCTATATAGTATTTTCAAATTTTGAACCTTTTTTGGCTCCTGTGCTGTTTTCCAATTTAATTTTGCACGGCATAGTTTTTTGCAACTTTTGTTAATTTGAAAATTTTTCAGAATTATCTGGAGTAAATTGAAAAAAAGTAAAATTGCGCCTCTGGCGTAGCTGTAGTAATCTTTATAAGCTCTTAACAATTGTTAAATTACTAATGATGTTACCAGAAAAATGAAAACAAGCTTCAGAAAAGTAGTTTCAAATAAATAAAATTTTAAAAATGGACTTGGAGGCGCTGCAAAATGAGAAGGGTCTATATGGATCATGCTGCAACAACTTACGTTGATCCAAGAGTGGTGCAGGCGATGCTTCCCTATTTTACGGAGTATTTTGGGAATGCTTCCAGTTTACACTCTTTTGGTAGAGAGGCTAAAGAAGCTCTGGAAAATTCTCGGGAAATTGTTGCCAAGGCTTTGGGAGCCAGCCCAGATGAAATCTTTTTTACCTCGGGGGGAACCGAGTCTGACAACTTGGCCATTAAGGGTGTCATGTATGCAAACAGGAGTAAAAAACACATGATTACCAGTATCATAGAGCACCATGCGGTGCTGGAAACATGTAACAATCTGCAGGAAATGGGGTTTGAGGTTACCTATTTGCCAGTGGATAGGCATGGTTTGGTCAGTTTAAGTCAACTGGAGAATTCTCTCACCGAAAAAACTGGGCTTGTTACAATTATGCATGCTAATAATGAGATTGGAACCATAGAGCCCATAAAAGAAATAGGGAAAATAACTAGGGAACATGGTGTATATCTGCACACTGATGCGGTTCAAAGCTTTGGAAAAATACCCACCAATGTGAATGATTTAAATGTAGATTTGCTTTCAATCTCCGGCCACAAAATATACGGCCCGAAAGGGGTGGGCGTTCTCTATGTGAGGGAGGGAGTGAAAATAGAGCCAGTACAGCATGGGGGTGGGCATGAGAGGGGAATAAGATCTGGAACAGAAAATGTGCCCGGCATTGTAGGTTTGGCTAAGGCGGTGGAAATTTCCCAGGCAGAGATGAAGAAGGAGTCTGAACGTCTGGCCAGCCTTAGAGACAGATTGATTGAAGGGGTTTTGGAAATTGATGATTCTTGGCTTAATGGTCATCCATTCCAGCGTTTGCCTAACAATTGTAACTTTAGTTTTGAGCGGGTGGAGGGAGAATCCCTAATACTGCGTTTAGATGCAAAGGGCGTAGCTGCTTCCACTGGCTCAGCATGTTCCTCTGGTTCCGGAGCACCTTCACATGTTCTCACCTCTATCGGCCTAACACCGGAACAGGCAAATGGTTCACTTAGATTGACCCTAGGCAAATGCAACACAGAAGAAGATGTTAACTATGTTTTGGAGGTTCTGCCAGAAACCGTTTCAGACCTGAGAAAGCTATCTGCAGCGTGAAGTGGTAGACATGTATAGTAAGAAGGTTATAGATCACTTTGCAAATCCCAGAAATGTGGGAGAAATCGAATTTCCCGACGGGGTCGGCTCAGTTGGAAATCCAGCAGACGGAGACCTTGTCACCATTTACATCAAAATAGAGAAAAACGTCATAAAGGACATCCGGTTCAAAGTCAAAGGATGCCCAGCAGCAATCGCTTCTGCCAGTATGACCACAGAACTGGCGAAGGGAAAAACACTGGAAGAAGGTCTCAAAATCACAAGGGAAGATGTGGCCAGAGAGTTGGGCGGTCTACCAGAAAAAAAGAATGAATGTTCAAATCTAGGAGCCGCCGCACTACACGCCGCAATCAAAAACTACCTCAACAAAAAGAAATACTATTAGAGTCCATCGCTATTTTTTGAAATTACTTGGCTTACCTTTGCACCCACCTCAAAATCAGTCTTGGCCAAAACTTTGCAAACAAAGACCATAAGAAGCCTTCAACGCGTTTAACCCAGTTCTATAGCCAATTGTAGAATCGTTGTATCTTGCCCCAGAAGAGGCAAGGAATAGCGTTTTTGTAGCTTTTGTGGTTTGGAGCCACATGTTGGGAATGAGACCACAACATTATGCGTAACCTGTTCTGGTTTTGCGAACTTGTTAAAAAATTGTTGTTCGGTTTTTCTTGGTTTGGGGTTTCCGCAGGGTGCTTGAGTGATTCTTGCAGGTTTGCGGTGATGCTCTCCCCGCCGTCATAGGAGGTGGCACCCGCCACAACAGAACCTTGGAAGAGTCGCAGTTCATACCGAGAAACGAAATTATTTTTTAACAAGTTCTGTTTTTGCGCAAAGTATATTTATTAGTGATATAAACTTATTATAACAGGTTTTTGGAGGAGATAGGTGTTTGTCTCGTCTTGATGAGATTCGCGACTGGTGGAAGCCAGACGTAATTTCTCCAGAGAAGGTTAAAAAGTTCCTAGAAATGTACCCCATTTACAGAAACGATGTGAATTGTCCGGCTTTTAAGAGTCAGAAGGAGATTAGGGAGATTCAGAACAAGAATCTGCAGGCTCAACTGGAACTCTGCCAGCAGTATAGCCCCTACTACAGTAAATTGTTCAAAGAGAAAAACATTGACATATCAAAGATTAAAACCGTAGACGACCTAGAGAAACTTCCCCTAACAACAAAAATGGACTATATGAAAGCCCCCGACTCCTTTAAGCTTCGCCTAGCAGGTGTTCCAGGCAGACAAATCTTTGAACTCATCGACTGGAATATTACCATGACTACAGGCACCACCTATGGTTTTCCAACCATTTTCTGGAACACAACCCACGATGAATACGCATTGCTCCAGTTCCTCATCCGAAGCAGCAAAATCAGTTGGGGCACTCCCGACGACAGAATTTTCGACTGTTTCCCCTTCGGCCCCGTTCCCCACATTGGCTACCTGCGAGCCATAACTGCCCCTCTAGCTATTGGAGCCTCTGTGTGTGCGGGCCATACCGGCATGGCCTATCCCACCTTTCCTGTACTCAGAAGAATGGATGAAGCCATAGCCATTGCTGAGAACCACAAATGCACAATAATTATGGGAATCGCAAGCTACATTCGCAGAATGATTATGCGCGCCGAGGAACTAGAAGCAGACTTCTCCAACATACGCGCAATCCACGCTTTAGGCGAGCCCTGCCCAATGGGTATGCGTGAGGATATGCGTAAGAGGTTAAAGAATCTGGGTGCAGGAGATGTTTTCATACACAATGGATGGGGCTTCACCGAGTGCCAGGGTAGCCTCAGTGAATGCACAGAGCTTGGTGGAAACCACAACCCAGACCCCGGCCTGTACTTCCTTGAAGTTGTGGATCCGGAGACCGGAGAGAGGAAGGCAGACGGTGAAGAGGGGGTAGCTGCAATTACTCATTTGAACAGGAGGGGCACCGTTCTTCTACGCTATGTTTTGGGAGACATTGTTCGCATGACTCACGAGACCTGCCCCTACTGTGGCCGAAATACGGAGCGAATTTTGCCCGTTTCTGGAAGTGTCTACGCCACCCGCACTAAGGAACTGGTGAAGTTTAAGGGCACCCTGATTAATCCGGGAGTGCTTAAAGATGCCATCGAGAATGTGGGAGGAATCGCAGAGTACCAGATTGTTTTTACCAAGACTGACCCTAAGGACCCCTACAGTATGGATCAATTAGTGCTCAAAGTAGCTCCTGTTCCCGACGTCAACCGTAAAGATTTGGAGAATAAGATTAGGGACGCAGTGGCCAAAGCGGCGGAGATGAGTGCCAAAATAGAGTGGGTTGAGAAGCCCAGCGACATCTATGACCCCATGGTTTCCCTCAAAGCCACAAGAGTAGTAGACGCCAGACCCCCACTAGAATAGTGTTCTCTTTACTCCCTCTCTTTTTCCTTTTTATTTTTTTAGGTGAAGGGAATTATCCTGTGTTTTTGGCCATTTTAGTTAGTGGTAGGTAGATTTTGTACTCGATGGTTTCTGATATCCAACTGGCTTTGAAGCCTAGCTTGTTTGTGATGTGAATTATTCTCTTGTTTTCGGGGTTGATGTAGGCGAATAGTCCCTTGACGCCCATTTTTCTGGCAACCTCAATGGTGTATTGGAGGAGTTGGGTTCCTATTCCTCTGTTCTGCCAGTTGTCGTGTACCACCATGGCAATCTCAGCTTCCCCGGTAGCTTTGTCCACGTAGAAGCGGGAGTCCGCAATTATTTCTTGCTCCCCGTTCCTAGTGACTAGGGCAACTAGGGCCATCTTTTCCCGATAGTCTATTTCGGTCCACTTCTCCACAAGCCATCTGGTTATGGGTTTTCGGATTAGGAAACGTAGATAGTTTGTTTCTTTGGAGAGGGTGCTATACATTTGATACAGTTTTTCCCGATCTTCGGGTTTTAGAGGTCTTACCAGTACTTCGGTTCCATCCTTGGCTCTGAGAATAGTTTGAAACTGTTCGGGATAGGTTGTGCTGCTTGTCACTCCAGAAACCTCTGTGGATGGTTTTTACAGTAAAGTTGTGATGAATGTGGTGGTGAGTTCTTCACCATCTAGAGGCGTTAGACAGAACAGAATAGTGGTAAAATTATTAAACATATTTCCATATGGACGTTATTGGGAAGCTTTTTCTGGTTTTTTTCCCTCCGTGATTATCCAGGGGCTTATAGGATTTTTTACTTCTGCGATGTTTTGGAAGTGTGGATGCACGAAGTGGGAATCGGCGGAATAGATCCTAGTAACAATCTCTTTTAAGGGATAGGCGACTAAGTAGTCATAGATGTGAATTTTTGATTCCGCGCTGTCTTTAACCGCACTTATGACTACGGGGAAGTCTAAGGGCTTTATGAAAAATTTTCCCTTCTCAAAATCCTCCAATAACTTTAACCTTGAATCGACACTCAGATTTGATCTCCTGAGCACTTCTAGTATTTCCCCTACCTGATAGCAGCTAAGGGCAATACGTAGATTAGGATCGCCAACTATAGAGTATAAGAATTTCCTAGCCAGTTTATGGATATAAGAATTTCCTAGCCAGTTTATGGATTTCCCAGAATGGTTCTTCGACTGGTTTAACTAGGGCAAAATGCCAGATATTTGTGTCTACCAAAATGAAGCTAGACATCCTCAATTTCCTCGGCCTTAATCACGTCTTCGATGCTTTGCCTTTTGGGAGACTTTAACATTTTAGTTAAATTGAGTTCTTCTGATACTGGACGTCTTATCCTTATTTCGTCCCCAACAACTGTTGCTTCACAGAAACCATTCTCAGGTAATTTCGCCCATGCTAACAGTTCTAAAATAGCGGTTTAATTAGAATTATGCTGAACTACAGCAAGATGCCTATGGAGCGATTATACACCCTCAAAGAGGCAAAACAACCACTGGGCGCCACGACGCAAACCATCCA
>JAHQXB010000008.1 GCA_029856435.1 Candidatus Jordarchaeia archaeon | reverse complement strand
CTCTGGAAGAGGCCAAAAGGATTGCACAGACTGCTGAGAGGGCGGGGGTTGACATCATTCACGTTTCGGGGGGAATCTATGACTCGGAGAATGGTGAGGCCACCGCTCCTATGTGGCTTCCCAGAGGATTTATGGTGCCCCTAGCCCAAGGGATTAAAGAGTTGGTAAATGTTCCAGTAATAGCTGTGGGTAGAATAAACGATGTAAAATTGGCCGAGGAAATCTTGGAGAGAGGCCAAGCGGACCTGGTTTCCATGGGTAGAGCCTTGATAGCTGACCCAGAGCTTCCAAAAAAGGCTATGGAGGGAAGGTTGAGGGAGATAAGGCCCTGCATAGCTTGCAATGAGGGGTGCATAAACATGCTGCTTTTTCTTAAATCTGTAACTTGTGTTCTGAATGCTGCTGTGGGGAGAGAGGAAGAGTTCCGAATCCAGCCTGCAAAGAAACCCAAGAGAGTTTTGGTTGTAGGTGGCGGAGTGGGGGGGATGGAGTTTGCAAGAGTCGCGGCTTTGAGGGGACACCACGTTTCACTCTATGAGAAGACAGGGGAGCTCGGTGGACAAGTGTTGCTGGCTTCGGTTCCCTCATACAAGTACGAGTTGAAAAACATAGTTCCCTACTTTAGGTATGAGCTTGAGAGGCTGGGGGTTAGCGTCCATTTAGGGGAGGAAATCACCGAGTCTAAGATTTATGATCTGAGGCCAGACGTGGTTTGTGTTGCTACTGGTTCTAGTTTGGTTCTTCCCAGCATTCCCGGAATAGATGGTGGTAATGTTGTGTTAGCCACAGATGTTTTAGCCGGAAAGGTGTGGGTGGGAGAGAAGGTGGTTATTCTGGGCGGCGGAGAGATCGGCCTGGAAACCGGCTACTACCTGGCAGAGCAGGGAAAAAAGGTCACCATAATTGAGCAGATGAAAAGGGTGGCTACAGAAATGATTCCCGCATTCAACTACTATGTTAGGCACAAATTTGCTGACTTTGGCGGAAAACTCGTAACCCAGGCCAAGGTGGTCGAGGTAACCTCGGAGGGAGCTATTTATGAGAAGGAAGGACAGAGAACCTTGGAAAAGGCGGATACAGTGGTTGTGGCTCTAGGAACAGTACCAAACAGTAGCCTTTATGAGAAGTTAAAAGATAAAGTTCCGGAAATATATGTGGTTGGCGACGCTGCACAGCGTGGAAAGATAATGAACGCAATACATAGTGCCGCAGAAATAGCAAGGAAAATATAGGAATCGTAAAAAAGAGAAGCCTGTGCCATTTCGTTGTCTGGTTTGGCGGTTCCCTTTATCAAGGGATGTGTTTAGGATTTCTTTTCTTACTTTTTATGTTGGATTTTAACTTTTTTTGAACCATTCTACGAAAAGGTTATAACATTTTTTTCGTTGATGAAATATTAAGCTTGTTATGGAGGGTTTTTTGTGTTAAAGGAAACTGAAGTTTGGGGACCTTCCAAGAATTTGTCCCCGAGGGTTAAGCGTCTCAGAGACGAATACTGGAATTTTGAGAAACGCGAATACTTCAGAAACGAAGCTATTCCGTATACTACGGGTACTCCTTGGGACACCACTTGGATTCAGCACAACTATGCCAGCGCTCCGGAGCTTCTGGTTTACGGTAATGCGGTGGAGGATTCCTTTAACGCCATGGCTGTGAAGGTGGATTTGCCTGAGGGGTTTTGGGATGAGCCACAGATTGTGCGCCAAGCAATATTTTTCCGAAACGTGTTAAGGATTCATCCAGTATACATTCTTGAGGGAGACCTCATCGCAGGAGCCCATTACGCAGTTGCAATGTCACTTTGCCTGAACCAGGCCGAAGCCGCAGATTGGAAGGCAAGAGACACCGTGTATATGCAGAGGCTAAGGCACTATCTGGATTTGGGTCTGGGAACCACTGGGCCAATTCCGGGTCACATAGTTCCAGACTATCCTAAGCCTCTCAGAGTGGGCTTTAAGGGCATCAAGGAAGAAGCGGAGGAAGAACTGAAAAAAGCAACTGAGCAGGAGAAAAAAGATTTCCTGAGAGCAGTCATAATTTGCTGCGAAGCGGTGAAGGAGTTTGCCCACCGACATGCTGAGGAGGCAAGGAGACAGGCGGCTGCTGAGAAGGATCCTAAGAGAAAGGAAGAGCTCTTAGAGATAGCGAGGATTTGTGACAAGGTTCCATGGAACCCCGCAGAGAGCTTCTGGGAAGCGGTGCAAGGTGTCTGGTTCACTCACATGCTAAGCAACATGTCAGAGTCCTACATCGGTGCAGGGCTCTCCCATGGTAGATTTGACCAGTACATGTATCCCTACTATGAGAAGGACTTAAAAGAGGGAAAACTTACTCGAGAACAGGCCAAAGAGATTCTACAATGCTTCTGGATAAAGCATAACTATGCCTATGACTATCTTGGGTTGCGTTTAGGAAGGCAGGGTATAAATTCTGGTTATGGTCAGCTTATGACCATCAGTGGCTTGGGGCGGGATGGAAAAGATGCTACCAACGATTTGTCCTGGCTTTTAATAGATGTTATTGAAGAAATGAATCTTTTAGAGCCCAAGACTAACATTAGGATTCATAAGGATACACCCGAAGCCTTTCTTATGCGGCTTGTTGAAGCCATACACAGGTGTAAAGGTGGTTCACCCTTCCTACTCAACTTTGACAGCATCTGTGTAAAGGCTTTGGAGTGGGAGGGTTTGTCTCGCGAGGAGGCTTTGGATTATGGGGTTGTGGGCTGCCTTGAAAACACTTCTCAAGGGAATGATCGGTCAGGAACAGTTGATGTTAACGTTAATCTAGCTAAAGCCGTTGAGCTTGTTTTGAATAATGGAAAGGACATGTTAACCGGAGAACAGATTGGCCCGGAAACCGGTGACCCAACCAGCTTCAAAACCTTTGAGGAATTTCTAAACGCTTACAAGATTCAGCTTAAGAACCTTCTCAGACTCCTCATAGAGTTAAACATGGACTTCGACACTCTGAGAGCCACCTATGAGAGGGTGCCCTTCCTCTCAGCCATAGTGGGTGACTGCATAAAGAAGGGTAAGGATGTAAATGCTGGAGGACCAAAATACAACTTTATCACAGTTGAGGGAGTGGGAATAGCAACAGTTGCCGATTCCCTAGCAGCAGTTAAAAAGCTGGTATTTGAAGAAAAGAAAATCACCATGCAGGAGCTCATCCAAGCAATAAAAGCTGACTTTATAGGATACGAGAAACTGCGCCAAATGCTGATTAACGACGCACCCAAATTTGGAAACGACGACGACTACGTGGACCTGATAGCCAGAGATATTTCCCGCTTCTGGTCAGAAGAAGTCTTCAAGTATCAAGCTCCAGTCAGCGGCAGACGCTACCGCGCGGGCTACCTCTCTTGGAACTACTTTATAGACTGGGCTCCCAAAACCGCCTCTACACCAGATGGAAGAACCCGCGGAACCTACCTTTCTAATGGCGTGCAGCCAGTTCAAGGCAGAGACAAATCCGGCCCCACAGCCTGTCTGAAGTCCGTAGCAAAACTGGGATTTGACGTAACCCCCAACGGTGCTTCCTGCGTTATTCAGTTCAGTCCCTCATCCCTAAGGGACAAGGAGCATCTCAAAAAACTCGCATCCCTACTTAGAGCCTTCGACATTCTAGGTGGAACCGCCTTAATGACCAATGTGATTGATGCCGCCACACTCAGAGAAGCACAAAAGCATCCCGAAAAGTACCTAAACCTACTGGTGAGAGTGACAGGGTACAGCGCATACTTTGTAACTCTGGGAAAAGCAATACAGGAGGAAATAATTGCGCGTACAGAACACGCCATATAGTCTGAAAAGAGTGAGGTAAAATTAGATACCGCACCGAAGGGCACCGAGATGAAAGAGGCGGTAATTTTTAACATAGAGAGATTCTCTACAGAGGACGGGCCGGGAATAAGAACAGTTGTCTTCATGAAAGGCTGTCCCCTAAAGTGTGTGTGGTGCCACAATCCCGAGGGGCAATCCTTCCAGCGGGAAATATTCGTTTTTGACAAAAGATGCATTAATTGTGGAGACTGTGCCCAAGTCTGTCCCGAAAAAGCAATAATAGTTGAGGATAAAACCCCCAAAATAGATAGGGACAAGTGCAACAGTTGCGGTAAATGCGCCGAAGTCTGCATTCCCAAAGCAATAGAAGTTGTGGGGAAAAAAATGACCCCCGACGAAGTGCTCAAGGAAGTTGAAAAAGACAAAGTTTTCTATGAAACCTCTAATGGAGGAGTCACCCTCACAGGAGGGGAACCCATCTCACAAATAGAATTCCTAGAGGAGTTCCTGAAAAAGTGCAAAGAGGCAGGGATTCACACCGCCATAGAGACCAGCGGCTGCACCAAGTGGGAAACCTATGAGAGAATATTGCCCTACACCGACTTGGTCATGTACGACTTGAAAGAAATGAATGTGGAGAAATCCTTGAAATACGTGGGAATAAAGCCAGACCTAATCCTGGAAAACGCCGAAAAAATGAGCAGAGTAAAACCCATGTGGATACGCGTACCCGTCATTCCCGGCTACACCGCCAACGAAGACAACATAAGAAAAATCGCAGAATTCATAGCGAAAAAGCTTCCCAGCGTTGAGAGAATCGACCTCCTACCCCACCACCGCCTCGGAGAACCCAAATACAAAAGTTTGGGCAGAAAATACGCCCTCGACGGTGTGAAGCCTCCAGACAAAGAAGAGATGCTCAAATACAAGAAAATTATGGAATCCACTGGTCTAAAAAATGTAATCATAGTGGGACACGAGGATAAAAGTTGATTATTTAAATTATTAAAAAATGTGGAGGAGAAAGTATGGTTAAGATGCCACCCAAAGTTCTGGAAAAATTCATGGATCTTAATACCATCAAATTTTTGGCCACAGTGGACGATGAAGGAAAACCCAACGTGGTCTACATACTCTCAATGATAGCAATAGACGACGAAACACTAGCCTTCGCAGACCTAGCACTAAACAAAACCAAGAAAAACCTACTCTCCAACGGCAGATGCGCAGTCAGCGTACTCGCCAACAAAGAAATACAATACCAAGTAAAAGGAAAATTCATAGGCTTCCAAGACTCAGGACCACTATACGACATGTTCAACGAAGTACCACAACTAAAATACAACGCCTACTTCCGACCCCCAGCAATAGGACTAATCAAAGTAGAAGAGGTATACCTCGGATCCATAGTACCCTCACCAGGAAAAAGAATCGCCTAAAAACCCAAAAACAACCACCAAAAACAACCCACACCCCTATTCCACAAAAAACAACCCAATTACCGCCATTCAACTCACCGCTTCCCACCAAATTATTTTTCCAAGTACAAACGGATAAAATAAAGGCGTCAACAGGAAAACCACGACTTAAAAATATGCTCACAATCCTCAAAACCAGCCACATTATCTACCTAGTATTATAAAAGTCCCCCAAAAAATATATCAAAGCCTTAAATTAAATTTACAACCAAACTGGCCAATCTTTTCTTTAGAGTATGAGTCAAGCGCCGCAATTCAATATAGTGGCTTTACGAGACGGACAATTAGCGGAATACGCCAGTTTTAGCCGCAAACAGGCTCCAAAAATCAAAAAACCCTTTAGAACCAAAAAAGGAAAAAATTATGAAAAACGTATGCAAAAAGACAACACAACCAATTTCCAACCCGTAAACCGAACTTGTTAAAAAATTGCTGTTTTAGGGTTTCTGACTGGCTTTTCCGGGGGGTTTAAATGGGTGATTCTGGTGATTCCAAGGCAGAAATATACCATGAAGGAAGGCTTTGCACCACACACCCCACCAACCCTTGAAGAAATTGCAACCAGACCGCGAAAAAGACTTACTTTTTTAACAAATTCCCGTAGGCACAATTAATTTGGTGTCGCCTGCTGCGTGTTGTTTGTTTTTCGGCTTTCATCATCCCTTGATGTGCCCTTTTTGGCTTTTTTGCCCTACAGAATAACTTAAAATGAGCTTCAATATGGGGACGCAGGACGCGACTCAAACATGCACCCAAAAGGTGACACTCAGTTAAACTGTGCTTTCCCGTAAACCAAAAACTATATATTTCAATTAAAAATGTTTATCTAGCAATCCACAAACAAAAAAATAGCGAGGAACCAAAAATGGTGGTAAAAGAATTCAAATCCGGAGACATAGTAATCAAAATAGACTACGACAAATGCACCGGCGACGGAGAATGCGTAGACGTTTGCCCCGTAGGAGCCTAAGCCGGGCGCTTAGGCTGCGGAAACGTATATGAACTGGTTGAAGGCAAATCCACCGCCCCACGAGTCGAAGACTGTACCGAATGTTGCGCATGTGTCGAGTCATGCCCCGAGTCGGCCATTGAGCATAGTTCTTGCTAGGGCTTTTTTGGCGACCCTATTTTTTTCTTTTTTAATTTTTTATTTTTTGGTTTTTTGTTTGTGGGTGTGGTTGGGTTGTTTGTGTGGGTATGCGGTTTTTGGGGTGTGTTTTTTCTTGCTTTTTGTTTGGGGTTTTTGTTTATGGAGGTGGCTGTTTGGCTTTGGTGGTGTAAATTTTTTGGTTTGGATTATTTGTGGGGTTTCTTGGTGTGAGTTTCTGAATTTTTTTATTTTGTCTTTCTGTTGTTTGATTGGATTAGATGGTTTGTTTTTGGGAGGGTGGGGTGGATATAGACTTTCCATTTAATTTTTTCCTTTTCGCTTCCAGAAAGTATGGTTTTTTCCGCCTTTTTTGGGAAAAGAAGCCTTAAATAACCCCGGTCAAGGATATGTTTAGGAAAAAAATTAATGAGAAACTCTATACCCAGTGGTTGTTTTGCCTCTTTGAGGGTGTATAATCGCTCCATAGGCATCTTGCTGTAGTTCAGCATAATTCTATTTAAACCGCTATTTTAGAACTGTTAGCATGGGCGTTTCGGTTTTGCTTTCTCATTTTTTGGTGGTGGTTTATAAACTTTAAGAAGACTTTAATATTTGATGAATAAAACTTATTATGGGTATTGCCGTGTGTTAACATAATTTTAGAGTGAATTTAATATGGATGGTCTTCAAATTAAAACTGGCAAAGTTTTCTTTAATGTGGATGATGAAATAGTTATTGTCAATGATGATTTTCTAGTAACGGATCTCATACTTGAGGAATCTATAGATCTCATTGTGACTTCTCCTCCATATAATGTGGATATTCGGTATGGATCTCTTAGGGATGATATTCCCTACGAGAAATATCTGGAGTTTACTGAGAGGTGGCTTCAGAAGGCCTTAGAATCGGTGAAGCCTGATGGGAGGATGTGTTTAAATATACCGCTTGATAAAAGTAGGGGGAGAAGGGAGGAGGGATTTCAAAGTGTTTATCTTGATATAATTGGTATTGCTAGGGGGGTGGGATGGAAATATTTTTCGACTATAATTTGGAATGAGCAAAATATTTCAAGGAGGACGGCTTGGGGGTCCTGGCTTAGTGCTTCAGCTCCCTACGTTATTGCTCCGGTTGAGGTCATAGTTTTATTATATAAGGAGAAGTGGAAAAAGTCGAAACAGGGGGTTTCGGACATAACTAGGGATGAATTTATTGAGTGGACTAATGGCGTTTGGAATTTTCAGGGGGAGAACCCCGAGAGGGTCAATCATCCTTCTCCTTATCCCCTTGAGCTTCCAAAAAGGTGTATCAAACTATTTAGTTTTGTTGGGGATGTTGTTCTCGATCCTTTTCTTGGTAGTGGTACTACGTTAGTGGCATGTGCTTTGTTAAAGAGAAGGGGGATAGGCGTAGAAATCGATAAAAGTTATTGTGAGGCCGCTAAAAAAAGACTAATCGGAGAGGCTAATATACTACAAAAAAAGCTAATGGAGTAATACCGCCATGAGGGGGCGGGCTTTTCTTTGTCAAATTTCAGAGGATGACTGGTCCATTAGTCGCGTGATAGGGGTTTATGGAAATAGGGAGGGAAGCGAGAGGAAGGGAAAAGTTCAGTATTTTGATGACACTTCGCCCACTGTTCAGTCAATAGTAGAGGATCTTGTTGGTATGCGGAAAGGTGATTTAGTCTTCTTTCATGTGCTCAGAAAAAATGAGGAGAGTTCGATTCATGGAGTTTATAGAGTGCGCGAAGAACCTTTTTTCAATGAACAAAGATTATGGAAATCAGAGAATTTTATCTATCCGTATAGGTTCTGTTTTGAACCGCATCCGGAACATATTACTCTTTGCAAATATGATGCTAGCATAGCAGTTAATCAATTTTATGCGTCTGTAGAAATCGGTGAAATACGTTTAATAGTAACATTAGAAAGGGAAGAACGAGGAGCAGCCCACGCTGTTAAAATGGTTGCGAGAGAGGATGCCAAGAAGATTATAGAAACTTTGTATAGGGAATTTCCTACAAGACGCCTTGAGAAACCCTTGAAATTTGAACCCTTGAAAATAAGTGGACCCCATCTCAGAAATTACATAAAGAGAGTTGGAGAGATAGAGTTCGCTCTCAAGGCAGTAGTAGCATATAAGCTTGGACAGGAAGACCCCGACTTCACTTGTTTTATTCCCGCTTGTAGGAATGGGCAGTATGACTTTTTAATTCAAACTTTTATTGGGCAAACAATAAGGCGCCCCGTTGACCTGGTATGTATAGGTTACCATAATTCGGAGAGAACCCAAGACTCCACCAGCCCATTTTACGGGTAAGAGATGAGTCCAAGCGAGTTCATTTTCCCGGAATCTCAATGATAAGATTATGAGGGAGATGACCGTGTAGGGGAGTGATGTGAATATTACAAAGTAAAAGAAGGGTATGACTGAAAAGGTGAAAATGCCGTAAAAGACCCAAATATAGTATGCTAAGACGTGCCCCATAAAGCTCGGTGCTGTTAGGTATAGTGCAGTGAATAGGGTGGTGTTCAGAATGCCCAGACGCAAAACTATACCCATGGTCCAGGCCATCCACCAATATGCATGTAAGTATGAGAATCTGAGCCCCAGCCAAGCCACAATTAGTGAAACAACAAGAATTGCTGCAGCCGCTCCCCATCTTCTCTGTTCCAGAACTCCTATAAACCTACTTGAAACACCTTTTGATACCAGCCAATGCCCTGCAAAGGCAAAGGCGGCCAAAAAAAGAACCATTTCTAACATAAATTAAGAGAACCATCTAACAGTTATATAAGACTACTTGTAGTGTCAATAAAAAATTTAGAGGATTAAGAAGATTTCTAAAAACGACCTACAAATATGTTATCAGAACACCTATTCTTGGTGCTCTGCTTTTTCGTTTCGCCTTTTCAATATCCTTTGTAAGTGGGTTGAAAATTAAGGTTAACAGTGTAAAAATGTAAAAGTCATAAAATATAAAAGAAAATGAGAGGAAGGTTGTGGAACGGGAGTATTTTTGTATACTTAATTTATTCTGATAATTGAAAAATGGGAGTGGGCGGGTTTGGCTGGAAAGTTGTTATTGTTCTCTTGGAACGTTGAAGTATTCGTAGAAGCCTCCTCTGCTTCCCGGTTTCTGTCGGGGGTCTCCTATGTATCCGGCTATCACCATCTTTCTTAGCAGCATGGGTGGCTTGTATGCGGGGTTGCCGGTTTCATTGTAGCAGTATTCTAGTACGTGATATATGGTGTCTAGGCCCACGAAGTCTGCTAGTACAAAGGGCCCCATAGGCCACCCGAATCCTAGCCTTACCATTGTGTCTATTTCTTTTACTCCCGCTATTCCTAGTTCTAGTAGTCTTATGATTTCGGCAATTGTGTAGCAGATGAATCTGGTGGTGAAGAATCCGGGTCCGTCTTTGGCTTCCACTGGAACCTTGCCCATTTTTATTGATAGATCGTATATTACTTTGTAGGTTTCGTCGGAGGTTACGGCGCCTCTTATGATTTCCACGAGTTTCATAACGTGGGCGGGGTTGAAGAAGTGCATTCCTATGAATTTGTCTGGGCGATTGGTGGCTGAGGCTTGATCTGTTATCATCAGGGATGACGTGTTTGATGCAAATATGGTGTGTTTGGGACATATTTCGTCCAGTTGTTTCCACGTTTTCTTTTTTAGTTCAAGGTTTTCGGGAATAGCTTCTATCACAATGTCCGCGTTTGCCGCCGCCTCTTTTAGGCTTGTTGTGCCCTTTATTTTGGCCATTGTTGCTTCCATTTGTTCTTTAGTCATTTTTCCCTTTTCCACAGCCCTACTTAAACTGCCCTTGATGCGCTCCATAGATCTTTTAACTATTTCGTCTGAAATCTCGTAAAAGGTGGTGTTGTAGCCAAGTCCAGCGCAGAGTTGCACAATTCCTGAGCCCATTATGCCGCATCCCAAAACGCAAATATTTTTTACATCTTCAATTTTCATTTTTTCCACTCCTCTTCTACCAATTTTTGAAAACCTTAATGGTGAGTAGTATACTTAAAACTTTTCTTAAACTTACCGAAAAACGAGTTTCCTGAATCCTCAAAAAACAATTTTTTGAGGGAATCCGGTAATATCTTAAAACCCACTTTTCGCGGATTTGGGAATCCTTTAAATAGGATTGCATAGTCCCATCAATCACACTTCCAGCTTTTGGGAGAATAAATATACCATACCGGTGAAAAAGCAAAAGCAACCCAAACCATTTTTGAGAAAAGCAAAAACACCTAAAGAGCTCCACAGAATCCCGGAAATATCGGTTAAAAGGTGTATTAAAGGGTAACCAAAAAGTTATTACTTGGAAAATTTAATGGAAACTGGTGGAAGGTGACTGGTTTGGAGTTTGAAGACATAATTTATGAGAAGAAGAATGGAGTGGCCAGAATCACCATAAATAGGCCTCAAGCCCTCAATGCTTTCAGATCGAAAACTCTAGATGAAATGACTGCAGCCTTTGAAGACGCCGAGGAAGATGAGGACATCAGGGTGGTGGTTCTAACAGGCGCTGGGGATAGAGCCTTCTGCTCTGGCGGCGATATATCCGAGATGGGAAAACTGACTCCCGCCGTCGGCAGAAAGTTCTTGGGCAAGTGTTTGAAGCTCTCCACAACTATGAGAAACCTTTCAAAACCTATAATCGCAAGAATCAACGGCTACTGCTTGGGAGGAGGAAATGAACTCAACATGTTCTGCGACCTCTCAATAGCCTCAGAGAAAGCGGTGCTGGGCCAGGTGGGCCCTCGAGTAGGCAGTGTTCCTATTTGGGGAGGCACCCAGATGTTGCCCCGAGTAGTGGGTGAAAAAAAGGCGAGAGAGATGATATTTCTCTGTAGGAGGTACACTGCGAAGGAAGCCGAGGCAATGGGTCTGGTGAATAAGGTGGTGCCGCATGAACAATTGGACGCTGAGGTGGATAAGTGGTGTGAGGAAATTAAGTCTTTGAGTCCCCAGAGTTTAAAGCTTTCAAAAATATCATTAAATTTTGGCTCAGATCTTCTGTATCCGTCCTTTGTTCATGGCAGGGATATGTTGGCTTTAATATATGGTTCCTACGAGCTGACCGAGGGAATGGAAGCATTCATGCAAAAGAGGAAGCCAGTTTGGAAACCGGAGAAAAAGGACTAGGCTGAGGTTTTAATTTCCCTTCTTTTTTTGTTTGCATCGCTGATTATTTCTCGGGCTATGAGGTAGGTTAGTATCTCTGTTGTTCCTCCTGCAATTTTCATCATTCGGGCGTCTCTATAATATTGTTCCACTGGGAATTTTGTGGTGTAGCCGATGCCTCCCAAGACTTGGAGGGCTTCGTTACATACTTCTACGCTCATGTTGGTTGCAAAGAGTTTGGCTTGAGCTGATTCCTTGCTTGCCGGTTTACCTGCATCAATGAGTCTTGCGGCTCTCAAGGCGAGGAGGCGGGCGGCCTCTATTTTGGTGTTCATTTCTGCCAGTTTGAAGCTTACCGCCTCAAAGTTGGATATGGGTTGGTGGAATTGCACTCTCAGAAGCGAGTATTCTAATGCGATTTCATAGGCGCGGCGCGCGTGCCCGATGGCTTCGCCTGCAATAACTGTTCTCTCAATGTCTAATTCGTCGAGGAGAATTCTGAAACCTTCATTTTCTCTCCCCACCAAGTTTTCTTTGGGAACCCTTATGTTGTTGAAGCGCATAAGGCCATTCCTTGCACCCTTCATGCCTAGGAGCTCATAGTGCTCCACAACCTCGAATCCTTCCATTTCTTTTTCAACCACGAAGCAGCTCATGCCTTTATGGGGATGCGCGCTCTTGTCAGTTATGGCAAATGTGGTGTTGACTTCTGCCTCTCCACAATTGGTTATGAATCTTTTTTCACCGTTTAGCAGGTAATAGTCGCCGCTTCGGACTGCTGTTGTCTGCATGCGGGCGGTGTCGCTGCCCACTTGGGGCTCTGTAATCACTATAGCTCCTATTTTTTCGCCTGAAAGTATGGGTCTCAAATATTTCTCCTTCAAATAGTCAGTGCCGAATCTGCAAATGGGAATGCCACAGAGCATGTTTGCAACTCTGGCGGTGCTGGTCACTGGGCTTACCGCGGCCAGTTCTTCGGAGACTATGAGGTCTTTGGTGACTCCGTTTCCCTCGTTTAGTCCTCCCCACTCTTTGGGGAATGGGTAGCTGACGTATCCCCTCTTGGCTATTAGTTTTAAGGCTTTTCGGGGATAAACATTGTTCTTTTCAAACTGGTGAGTCATGGGTGCAATTTCCTTATCCAAGAAGGCCCTTACTTCTCTTCTGAATGTGTTCTCCTCATCTGTGAATAGCCATAGACTCTCCTTTGAAACACTATACCCCTGAGGTAGTATCAAGTCTCGGTACTCAATAGGTGTGAGTCTTTCCACCTTCATTAATGCTTCCTCCACAATAGATTAATCTTAAACAGGAGGGTGAATTTTTAAATAAGTCTAGATATAACTAACTAATAAACTTCTGTGCTGACTTTTATTTTCAATTATCACTTGCCAAAAATCAGCTACGCTACATGGGGGGTTCATGGTTAGAGTTGGAGGATTTCGAGTTATAGATTTAAATTAAAGTTACTAATTAATAGTAGGTAAGGATGATTATTGGAGATTGGTTTTATGCTTCCAAGGCACCAGACCATCACCAAGAAAATAATTGAGAAGTATGAGAGCGGAAAAAAGGCAGAGGCCATAAATGAGTTAATCTATAATTTGAAGGACAAAGATTTTAAAGTGCGAGCCGCATGTGCGGAAGTTTTGGGAAACATAGGAGACCTGAGAACAGTAGACCCACTAAGCCAACTTTTAAACGACGAGCACAGCGAGGCGAGAATAGCTGCGGTTCAAGCTCTGGGAAAAATTGGCGACGCCAAAATAGTAGAGCCCCTCGAAGGGCTACTCAACGATGAAGACAGTGAAGTCAGATTAGCAGTGGTGAAGACTCTAAGCAAAATAGGGGGAGAAAAAACCATCCAGCCACTAATTAAGGCTCTGGACGATTCAGATATTAGAGTTCAAACAGCCGCCATTGAAAGCCTGGGAAGAATGGGGCCAAAGGCTTTAAACCCTCTCCTCAAAAGCCTAGAATCCGAAGATGAACGCATTCGCGCATCCGTCGCCAAAGCTCTAGGAGAAATAGGAGACCCCAAAGCTACAGAAGCACTAATAAAACTGGCAAACAACCCCAGCAGCATTGTTAGAGCAAACACCATAGAAGCATTGGGAAAAATAGACGACCCCCGAGTCGTTGACACCCTCATCAATGCCCTAAAAGACAAAGACGTAGTGGTAAGAATAAACGCGGTAAAGGCCCTTAAACTAGCAAAATCTGAGGAAGCAACAAAACACCTCATCGAAGCCCTAAAGGATCCAGACAGCCGAGTACGCATGTGGAGCGCCGACGCCCTAGGATTCAAAGGAGACAGCTCAGCAATGAAACCCCTACTCAACCTACTCAAAGACAACGACCCCCGCGTAAAAGAAAACGCAATAAAAGCCCTAGGAAAAACTGGAAACTACGAAGCAGTACCACAACTAATGGAACTGCTAAGGGATAAAGACGAGCGAATCAAAGACCTCGCAGACAAATCACTAGCCATGATAGCCAAAAAATACGGACTCACCAAAGACGAGCTAATAAGAAGACAAAAAGGCTAAAACTCAAAAAAAGAACAAAGAAAAGAAAAAACAGATTAAAGAAAAAAGCTCAACACATTAAAGGTAACCCTAAAAAAATAATGGAGAAACCACTAATATTTTTTAGCGAAATTCTTTCTCCATAGAAGGAGTTTTAAAAACACTTCATACATCTAATTTACGTCCTGTTGCACGATTTGTGAACACATTATATTTTTGGATCAATAAATCCATTCTGACTTTTCCTTCCCAATTTGGGGGAGTGTAAAATAAGAGTTATTTTCTCTGGCAATAAGTTAAAAAGGAGAGATAAATTTCCGTTCTGACCCAGCGTTAACCTTGCGTAACTTGGTTTTCCTCCCTTGGTTTCGTGGGGGCTTTCTTCCGGGGAACGGTTGAGGCAGGCACATCTCTCCTGCTTTCGGTGGGAGGATGTTCCCAATTGTGTCCCTTGCCCTCTTTTGGGCTTTTTCCAACTTCCCGCATTCCGGGCTTTGGCTGGAATCGGCTACACGACACGTATGTGCAGGTTTGTTTTTGAGGAATGATGGGTTTAATGGTTTTTCTTTAACGTTAACAGTTGGAAGTTTCTTAAGATAAAACTTTATGCTAAATAGGACCAGTTTTAACACCCCTTGAGGCTTATTTCTACCCCAATTGATATGAATTATTTTTTAATAATCAGGTATATGGGTCTTGTCGCATAATTTTTCAAAAAAATTGTTGGAATTATGAAAATTTTTTAAGATTTAAACCATAAAATTATGGAAAATTCAAAAAAGGATAACGAAAATTAAAAAAGTAAAATTGTGCATCGACATTGATTTCTAACTTTGGTTAGAAATGAGTTATACTTCCTTTTTTCCTTCTTTGATTTATATTTCCTAAGACTTAATGCGCTAGGCAAAAGGATACAAATATTTATATATTAAAAAATTAGTTTTAAAATATTACCAAGAGAGGTGTTTACACACATTGAGGAGATTACACCTTGTAGTTCTCGGCTTCGCCATTCTAGGACTAATGCTTGGTGGAATAGCTACAAGTTCAGCCAAAACTGTATCAAACTCCGCTCTCTCAGCCATACTTGCATCAGCCTCCACCCGTTCAGCTACACTCACACCCGCCTTTGCCTCTGATGGCG
>JAHQXB010000131.1 GCA_029856435.1 Candidatus Jordarchaeia archaeon | reverse complement strand
GGTTTTATCGGTGTTTTTCCTCAATTTTTAATGTTTCCATCCCATTTAAGTGGTGAGAAACAGTTTTGAGAAGAGCCAAAAAAGGGCCCAAAAACAAGAGATTTTGCGAATCTATCGCCCGGGCGCGAACCGGTCTCCCCATGAAACTTGAAAAACCAAAGTTACGCAAGGTTAACGCTGGGTCAGAACAGGACGCCACCTTCCATATAGGCTTATTTAAGAGGCCCGCTCGTCGTAACGAAGACGAATGCGGAAAATGACAAGCTTCCATGAAGAGCATAATTCATAGATACACACAGGAGAAGTCGTCCTAAGCCCCAGCGACGAAAAAGCTCTAGAAGCTCCACTAATAATTTTGTCCGAACACCAAATTGAAAAGGTTCTACAAACATTCATTCTAAAAGCTAATTAAACAAAACTACATTGTTTCGTTTACTCGATTTTTGGGGATGAATGTGCAACTAGGCGCTTTTTCAGCTGCGATTTTCATGTTCCAAGTTTGGCAGGGTATACCTTTATATAAGTGTTTTACTAATTCATCTCCAAAAATTGGGAGGAGAGAAGATGGAGAAACCGTGGTACAATTCTTGGCCGAAGGGTCTTCCCAAAACACTAGATTATCCAAATATACCCCTTCACCAGACTTTGGATGATACTGCAAAGAGACTTCCTAACAAAACATCTTTGATATATTATGGCACCGAGATAACCTTCAAAGAGGTTAAGGAAAACGCGGATAGGTTCGCGACGGTTCTGGCAGAGATGGATGTGAAAAAGGGTGACCGGGTCTGCCTGTATCTGGAAAACTCACCCCAATTTGTAATGGCCTATTATGGAGCGCTTAAAGCCGGAGCTATCGTAGTACCAGCAAATCCCATGTTTAAAGAAATGGAGCTGGAATACCAACTCAGTGACTCTGGTTCAGAAACCATAGTTGCACTAGATCACTTGTACCCCTATGTTGAAAAGGTGAGAGATAAGGTTGGCCTCAAAAATGTGTTTCTAACCAACATAGGAGAATATTTCCCAGAAGAACCCACACTACCCATAATGGATGCCCTAAAAGTGGAAAAGAAAACCTATCCCAAAACTATCGACTTCCTAGAGAAACTTGAAGAAACTAAGCCGAACCCACCGAAAATAGAATTCAATCCCAAAGAAGACTTGGCACTATTGCAGTACACCGCTGGAACTACAGGTATGCCCAAGGGGGCAATGATCACGCACAGCAACATTATGACAAATGTTTACGGAGGCTCCAAGTGGGTGGGAACGACTGATAAGGATGTCAGCGTGGGGGTGCTTCCATTCTTCCACGCAACGGGCATGGTCCACAGTATGTGCAACCCCATATTGGTAGGGGCAACCAGCGTAGTGTTGGCTCGTTTCGACTTGGCGGCGTTTCTTGAAGCCATAAGCAAGTACAGGTGTACGCTTTGGGTGGGCATAACCACCATTGCCGTCGCCATTGCCATGTTTGCTGATCCCAAAAAGTATGATATGACCTCTCTGCGATGCAGCTTTGCGGGCGGTGCTCCTCTGGGCCAGGAGGTTATAAAGAAATACAAGGAAGTTACTGGTAGTGACATGATTGAGGGCTATGGTTTGTCCGAGTCTATTTCTCAGGTTACTATTAATCCTGTTGATAAGCCCAAGTATGGTTCTGCTGGCATTCCAGTATTTGATGTTGACGCTAAAGTCGTTGACAGTGAAACGGGTACCAAGGAGTTGGGATTCGATCAGGAGGGAGAGCTCATATTTAAGGGACCACAGATTATGAGGGGCTACTGGAAAAATCCGGAAAAAACAAAGGAAACACTTAGAGATGGGTGGCTCTACACGGGTGACATTGGAAAAATGGATAAGGACGGATACATCTGGATAGTGGGACGCAAGAAGGAGATGATAAATGTTTCAGGATACAAGGTGTGGCCCTTTGAGGTTGAAGATTTCCTATACAAGCACGAGGCGGTGCAAGAGGTAGGCGTCGTGGGGGTGCCTGATGAGTACAGGGGCGAAACTGTTAAGGCGGTCATTGTGCTTAAACCTGAGTACAGGGGTAAAGTGACTGAGGAGGACATAATTAGGTGGTCTAAGGAGAAAATGGCGGCCTATAAGTATCCGAGAATCGTGGAATTCAAAGACTCGCTGCCAAAGAGCGGCGCGGGCAAAGTTCTAAGGAGGGTTCTATTAGAGGAACACTTGGAGAAAATGAAAAAATCAAAAAGTAATTGATTTCAAAAAGGTTTTATTCAAACAGCCGTTTCGCGATATAGTTCCGCTTAATCGGCAGGACTCCAATAGGTTGCCAGACGCAGCTCCCTTTGGAGTTATCGTATCGCTTGAAACGGCTTTCCTTTTTTTATCACGTATAAATAGTCAAGCTATTGGTACAGCGTTTTAAATATATTATGAAAGGCCATTTTAACTCAGGTACTCGCAGGACAATCAATTATTAGAGAATAGGTTGAGAACACTCTCAATTCACCTGAGAGTATTAGTTTCCATCGGGGAACCCTAGTTTTTCAGTTTGAGGGGAGACTTCTTGGTAGTTTTCTTTGGCGGGCCGATACTCGTATGAAAAAACGTTAAATACCTAGTGTAGTTTAATTTGAGTTCAGATAATCTTTGCCGAGAAGATGTTTGTAATGGAGAGACCGTGGTTTAAATCTTGGCCTAAGGATTTGCCCAGGTCGTTGGACTATCCTGAAGTCCCCATATTCACTTTCTTGGATAACACCGCCAGAAGGGTGCCAAAAAAGAAGGCAGTAATTTTTTATGGATACGAAATCACCTATGGTGAATTGAATGAGTGGAGTGACCGTTTCGCCAACGCGCTTGCCAGTATGGGTGTCAAAAAGGGCGACAGGGTAGGCCTTTTCCTGGAGAATTGTCCCCAGTTTATCATCGCCTATTATGGTGCACTAAAGGCGGGAGCCATTCTGGTTCCCATAAACCCTATGTTTAAAGAGATGGAAGTGGAGAGTCAACTCAACGACTCAGGAACTGAAACGCTGGTCACCCTGGACTTTCTCTATCCCACAATTAAGAATGTGAGAAGAAATACGAAACTGAGAAACATTATTGTGACAAGTTACAGAGACTTTTTGCCAGAAAAACCCACACTCCCCATCCACATATCCATGGAGTATGAGAAGGAAACATTCCCAGAAACCACGGAGTTTACCGAGCTCCTCAAAAAGTATGAGGCGAAGCCACCCAAGGTCAATATTAATCCGAAGGAAGATTTAGCCCTCCTGCAATACTCCTCTGGAACTACTGGTGAGCCAAAGGCAGCCATGTTAACCCACTACAATACTGTCGTAAACATCGTGGGAGGAGTGAAGTGGGCAAAAGTCGTAGAAGACGATATAGTGCTTTCTGTTTTGCCCCTGTTCCACGTTTTGGGAATGCAGCAAACTATGAACTGCTCAATCTACATGGGAAACACTATTGTTCTACTCTCGCGTTTCGACTTGGAAGCAATACTGAAAGGCGTAGAAATGTACAAGTGCACTATTATGGTTAGTATTGCACCCATAGACCAAGCCATTGCCACGTATCCCTACACTAAAAGTTATGACTTGAGCTCCCTTAGACTCTGCGTTTCTGGAGGGGCACCTGTTCCACTGAGTGTTTTTGAAAAGTTCAAAGAAGTGACAGGCTGCGAGTTACTTGAGGGATATGGTCTCAGCGAAACAATCTCCCAGGTTACCATTAACCCCCTCGACAGGCCCAAGCGTGGCTCCGTGGGAATCCCAGTGTTCGATGTAGACGCAAAAATAGTGGATATAGAGACTGGCACCAAGGAGTTGGCACTGGGCGAGGAGGGAGAAATCATTTTTAAGGGGCCCCAAGTGATGAAGGGCTACTGGAACCAGCCCGAGTTAACCAAAGCTACAATTAGGGATGGGTGGATTTACACTGGAGACATTGCCAGAATGGATGAGGATGGCTACATATACATTGTGGGACGCAAAAAAGAGATGCTCATAGTTTCCGGCTATAAGGTTTGGGCCGCTGAAGTTGAACAATTATTAAAGAAACACCCCGCGGTGTACCAGGCGGCCATAGTGGGAGTCCCAGATCCTCAGCTGGGAGAAAAAGTCAAAGCATACGTGGTGCTCAGACCAGACTACAAGGACAGGGTTACCGAGGAAAAGCTCAAAGAGTGGGCTAAAAGAAAAATGGCAGACTACAAGTGCCCCAAAGAAATAGAGTTCGTAAACCAGCTGCCAAGAAGCGGATCCGGAAAAATACTGAAAAGAATGCTAACCCACAAAATATAAAAACAGATTATTCCCAACAAACCAAGTCTCTCTAAAGAAATTTTTTATAGAAAGATTCATCGAATCCCTCCTTTTTTAGTCGCCGCAAGGTTTGCAGAAGTTTTTAAGTAGGTTTGAGGTTAAAATCTTAGCAATAACTGTAAGAAGGAGGACTGTATTTTTGAGTCAAAGAAGGTATGGTTTCTCAACCCGTTGTGTAAGAGGCGGTGAAACGCCAGACCCGGTTACTGGCTCTGTTGCCACACCCATTCACCAAACTTCAACTTTTCATTTTGAAAACATGGATGAGGTTCGCTCAGTGGAAGAGGGATTAAAAGAAGGTTACACCTACACCAGATGGGGCAATCCGACTCAGACCGTAGCTGA
This sequence comes from Candidatus Jordarchaeia archaeon, assembly GCA_029856435.1. Lineage (GTDB taxonomy): Archaea > Asgardarchaeota > Jordiarchaeia > Jordiarchaeales > Jordiarchaeaceae > Jordiarchaeum. The sequence goes on along the minus strand of JAHQXB010000131.1, from coordinate 11,071 downwards.
GAGAAAACTGGCAGCTATCGAAGGAGGCGAGGATGCTCTACTGGTCTCCTCAGGCATGGCCGCAGTGAGCACCACAATTCTGAGCTTGGTTCAAGCCGGCGAAGAAGTAATAGCTACCCGCACACTTTATGGCGGCACACTCCACCTTTTCCAAAGCCTTTTGCCCAGAATGGGAATCAAGGTACACTTTGTGGACAGCGAGAATGTGACTCAAGCTGAAAAACTGGTTAATGAAAAAACAAAAGTAATCTACTTTGAAACTCCCACCAACCCAACCCTCAGCCTCGTGGACATAGCAGAAGCGGTGAGAATTGCTAAGGAAAACAATTTAACTTCGGTGATTGATAACACCTTCGCCACCCCCTACAACCAGCATCCCCTAGAAATGGGTGTGGATGTAGTAATACATAGCGCAACAAAATATTTAGCGGGCCACGACGACGTAACTGCAGGGGTAATAATCGGCAAAAGATTATTCTGTGCCTTGGCTAGGGCGGTGATGGTTCACATGGGGAGCTGCATCGACCCCTTTGCCGCCTATCTTCTGATAAGAGGCTTAAAGACACTGGATGTAAGGATGGAGAGACACAACAAAAATGCGCTTGAAGTGGCAAGATTCCTAGAAAACCATAAAAAAATTAACCGGGTATATTATCCGGGGCTGGAAAGCCACCCCCAACACAAGTTGGCGAAGCGGCAGATGAGTGGATTCGGGGGAATGGTAACATTTGACGTAAAGGGAGGAATGGAGGCAGCAATAAACGTTATAGACAGATTCCAGCTCATCCTAAGAGCAGTAAGCCTTGGAGGTGTACAGTCACTAGCCTGCATGCCCGTATTAACCTCACACATAGGACACCCCCCAGAAGAACTGGCAAAAGCCGGAATAACCATGGGAATGATAAGACTATCAGTAGGAATAGAGAGCGCAGAAGACATAATCCAAGATCTAGATCAAGCGTTATCATCTATATAGGACGAAAATCAACTATTAATACATGAAAAAATTCTTCGAAAAGTAATACAAAAACATTTTATGTTTGCTCGGTAAATAATAAGTACTCAGCGAAACAACGCAACTTAAACACCATTTTTTTCCAGAATCTCTCGAGGAAACGGCATATTATTTAAAGATGGGTATTTTCCAGAAGCTAGAATTAAGTAACTTTTTTGGAGTTAATATGGAGAGAAGGGGGCACTTAAACAGTTAAGTGAATGAAGGGTGTCTTTTATTAAGGTCGGCTGAAAAATAGCAGGTATGTCCGTGTGGGAGGGTGCGGATTTAGTCAGAAAAGGAGACATTGCAAGAAAAATCTCCAAAAAACGCTTTAAGAATATATAAGTTATTGCAAAAGTTATCCTTTATTTAATTCCTATAACCCTTCTTTAGCTCGCATATAATAAATATTGACTCGATATGGTTTTTAGAGTGATTTTCAGGTGCTGAATATTATTCCTCTGCATTCAAGGGCGTCAAATTTTTCTAGCTTGTAGTCGAATTTTTTCTTTGTGATAATTTCTGAAACGGCGACGTGAGTTATTAGAGACACGCATTCCTCACCTCCGACTACCCGTGATATTTTTTCCCCTGCGAATGCTGTACAGGCATCTCTGAAGGGACACCTCTTATCCAGTATCATGACTATTTGATTATTTTCTTCCTTGACGAAGCGTTCTGGATAGGCTGTTTTGATTGCTTTGGATATGTTCTCAAACTTGTCTACGGCTTCGAATGGATCTTGAGTGGACCCAATTAAACCATTCATTAAGCCGCTGCTTTGGAGTATGGATTTAATGGCGTGGAAGGCGGCTCTTCTTGACCCTGCTCCTGTGGATCCCTGAAGTTTACTTTCTGCCTTAGCTATGCCGTAGATTAGGGCGCAGTATCCTTGGGGGTACCTGTCCAGATTTTGTAGAATATAGTTTGTTACATCTTCTAGCCCTTGAATGTTTTCGGGTGGTTCTTCATTCAACTTCTTTGCTTCAAACTCTAGCGCGTATCTTGACGCCAACCTTTTGAAAATGGGACCATATAATTTTCCTGTCTCTTCTATCGCACCCTTTATGAAAAGTACATAACTTTTTCTATCAGGCTCCCCTTCTACAATAATCTCTTTTTTGCCTTCAGACACTAAATTACCACCCTATTCACATTAAATAAATTTAGAAAGCACATTCTTTTATTTATTACTGAAATAATACAAGCTGTTGACGAGAGAGCCCCCGACTTTTATTCGCGGAAAGTGTCAATATTGATAGGAAATATGCATAAACGCTATAAAGTTATAAAATACCAAAATTAATATTGAAAAAATTGAAAAGATAGAATAATTTCGATTTAGAAATGACATCACAAAAAAATAAATTTATTCTGTAAATCCAAGTTGTGTCATTCTTTTTAGTTAGTCCTTCTACTTCAAAAATGTCTTTGGTGTAAAGGTTCGATACTGTTTCGATTGTTTCAAAGAAGTATTTCGTGGCTCTATCTTAGTCAATTTTAAGTGCTTCCGATAGACGCTTCATTTCCGCTTTTCCAATGGACTTGTTGATCAGCATATTCAGCTTATTGGCTACTTCAAACCCCACTTCCCTTCCCGTGTAAAAGAACCATCTACCATTATGGGACCATCAGTTTATACGGAGAATTTTCTCCCTTTCCTCTGCAAAAATTCTATCTATTAACGGCACAATTTTTCCTTCTTCAAATTTCCAATTATTTCCAACATTATCAGGCTGTATTCCATAGTCGGCTGAATGTATTTTTAATTCATATTCATTCATTTTATTTTTCAAGGATTGAGGGTATTTCTTTTCTGCATTTTCCACATATTCTTGCTCCTCTGAACGCCAGCGTGCCACATTCTGGACAGGTCCAATTGTGCTCTTCCCATTTAACCCATTCTTTATCGGTCCGCTGCCTTCTGGCGGGAATGGATTTAAGCATATATTCTTTGGCGAGTGGGAATGGAAAATCAGTGACCCTTCCGCAGGGCCACTCGGTACACTGGTGGCATCCTGAAAGACCTTTTGATAGGACACATTCCCTGATTTGGCAGGAATCGCAGTAAACAAATTTGTTGTCCGATAAACATCCATCACACTTGATTTGTTGGGGTTCGGTCAAATAACTCTGAGCTAACTTCTGCTTTAATTTCTCAATATTATGCTTATCGGCATAGTAAATGCCACACACGCCACAATACAAACCACAGGGAGCCAATAATTTAGTATCTACACTCGTTTTATTCACCCCTTTGTAATTTAAAGAACCATGTTTTGTCTTTACTATTTGTTGAGTGTAAGTTTAATGAACTGGTATTCTTCAAGCCTCGTTAGAGTCCGGGAAAGGCGGGTGGCATTCTTAGGGGTATGGGAATGGGATATTTTACCAAGCGTTGTCCCTTCATGCCGGATACTATTTCTTGAACCTTTGATGCGGGGATTGCGAATAGAATTTCATCATCGCTTGTGAGCGCGAAGGCTCGGTCTCCGGTTCCCGGAATCACCACCTGGTATTCGCCCGTTTTGAATGCCCGTAGAAATCCTCCATTGCAGGAGCCTGCAAGTCCTGCGAACTCGCTTTTTAATGCTTTCCCTTCCTTGAACACTGTTCCTTGGATGAGACGCATAATCTGTGCAGAGTTTCCATAGACCAAAATCACATCTGGAACAATTCTTGTGCGTGCCAATGGAGATATCACTATGCCGCAGTACTTGCCGGGTTCTAAACTTTCTAGGTGGTTGTCGAGTGTTTTTGCTGCGGCTTCGCTGGACACGTATCCCGCCCCCAAATAGAACTGTAACATTTGGGATTCGTCAACGATTTTTTTCCAACCGAATTTTAGGCTTGCTCCTGGGCATCCGCTGTCTTCGCCGGTTACTCCCATGGTCCATCCGTATCTGCGACTAATTGTGAATGCTTGGCATACAGCGATTTTTTGTTCGGGTCTTCTTGTTCCCTCTGGAAATTCTGATTTGTCCTCAACTAATTTTACTGCTAGGGGATAGGTGTGGGGCCTCAGTAATTCTTCTAGGGTTTTTCCAACATTTCTCCAATTTTCTAGGTTGGTATCAACGCTCATGGCATCACGGCCTATTAAGACTGAATTACCTTGCTCCCATGTTGTATATAAATTTATTTAATTTACTATATATTTATATAGTACTATAGCGGAGTATAGGAAACCAGGGATACTCGGAACGGCTCACAGAAGCTTCCTTGCAAATTTAAGATTATGCCACAGGTAGCGAAGGTGAAGGAGCTATTAGCGCTTCGCACACAACTAGATATGAAAACTAAGAGTTATTGTTTTTCTATCGAAAAAGTTGTGGATTCGGTATTGGTTAAGCACGCGTTTTTCTGTCTACCAGTTAATCTCTGAGAGTCATTGCAAATTTAATTGGTTTCCCTGTTGCCCTTCATGCTATTTCACACCTACTCCACAACACTATGCCTTCAGGACCCTTACGGGAAGCATATTCAATTTTTCCCTCAATTTCTCATAAATATCAGCTTCGGGTATATTTTCAAATTTGGTTTACAAGACTTTCAAAAAAAAGGATTAAGTGATTAGAAGGCTTAAATTAATGAATTTTCTCGGACTCACTCCTTATCATAGCGTCTCGCATAGTCTTCTCGGGGATTTCTTCCCTCACCCGCACCAAGGTTATGGCGTTATGGGGACACTTGTGGGAGCATATCCCGCATCCTATACATCTTTCCTCAAGAATCATTATTCTGTCGTCGGATAGGTCTTCCGTGTGAGGATAGTGGTGGTAGAGCGCGTGGAAGGGGCACCATTTGATGCAGGTTTCGCAGAGGCGGCAGGCTTCTTCATCTATTTTTGGCATGAAGTTCGACTTGGCGAGGGTTCTAGGGTTGTGAAGTTCTGAGATGCCTCTCAGGACTAAGCAGCAGTCTGTGCAGCAGTTGCAGATGAGGGTTGGTTTCTCCTGATGGTTGACCATGGTGTGGACTAGGCCCGCATCTTCTGCTTTTTTGAGGATTTCCAAAGCTTCTTCCTTTGTTACGTGTCTGCCGTTGCGGTGCTTGACCATGAAGTCGGCGAATCGGTCGAAGGTGAAGCATACTTCTAGAGGCTTATCACACTTGTTTGCCGCAAGCCTGCAGGCGCAGGGGTTTACTGCTATGCTTCGTGCATCTTCAATGAGCTTGCTTACTCTTTCGAAGGGTAAGATTTCGGTTCTGGTATCGAGTTTCTCCTCTACAGGAATCACTCTCGATAGGGGGTAGTTCGAGGATCCTAATTCGTATCCCCAGTGGGAGTAATGCTTCTCGTGGAGTCTGGCGAATTCCCTCTTCTCGTCTGTCATTACTCCATCGTTCATGTGAATTTCGAAGATTCCGGGGACATAAGGTAGCATGGTGTAGTATGTCATGTTATCTTTGCTGCTGGTGAACTCGAATAGCAAGCCCTTGTCTGCCAGTCTCTCAAAAACAGTTTTAACGTAGGCTGCATCGTTTCTCGTCTCCTTAGCCACCTGTTCTATGGTCTTCGCTTCGACATAGGGGGCGTTGAAGGCAGATGAGACCAGTTCAGCCTCCTCAGGAGTGTAGGCTATACTTAAAATTTTAATCATGTCCTTACTCTTGGGAGCCTTTAAAGGCCACCGATTTATCTTCTGTCTTAAGCGCTCGTAAACATCTTCACTCAAAAGGATCACCTACTGGAACGTTTGGATTCACATCCTCTTATTTAATATATAAATTTATTGAATTTACTATATATTTATATAGTACTATAGCTGAATATAGCATCGGAGAGTACCAAAGATGAGCAAAACTGGGAAAAAAGGTGTGGAAATCGCTGAAAAATTGGCGGAAATTAACAGAAACATCACAAATTTACAGGACCTCATCCTAAGCATGAAAACTACCCTTGAAACAGTAACCAGGAGAGAGATTGAAAGAGAGTGTCTGGCCAAATTAACCCTGAAAACGAACGAAAACGTGGAAAAGTTCCTAAGGGAGAGAAACCCAGAATGCAGCATCAAGGATTGGTGCACTAGGAGGGTTGAAAAGGCGGCCTCCATGGTGCTCCGCGCCTTTATGGAGCAGGGAACCAAGTCAGCAATTGAGCAGGTAAAATACCACGTTAACGCCGCCACTAGGCATTCTGGTGAGATAAAATGTCCCGATGAAACATGTTTCAAAAACGCCATCAACACATTTAAAGGCTTGGAAGAAATATTAGAGGCCTCCAGTAAAGAATCTGCAAAGCTTACCACTGTTTATTCGCCCCAAGGCAGGTCTCGTTTCGTGGAGATTAAAGAGGAGGAAATATGTGAACTATTGGCACCCCTCTCCAACGTGACGCGTTTAAAGATTCTCAAAAACTTGGAGAAGGGCGGAAAGAATTTTGCCCAGTTAGAACGCCAAATGGGCATAAGGGGCGGCCACCTACAATTCCACCTAAATAACCTCATTCAAGCAGGCTATGTTAATCAAGAAAAGCCCCAAGGCAAATACCTAATCACCGTAAGGGGATTAAAGGCCTTAAGATTTACATATGCACTGAGAGAGGCAATCGAAGGAGGCCAAACTTCAACCAGTTAAACAGAAAGGTGTGAAACTTGCATTTTTGGCAGTTCATGTTCCAAAGAATAATTTAGACATAATAAGTTCCTTTTTGGGTACTCAAAAGCCTTTGCCCTTTTTGTAGGCAGCGTGAAAATGAGCCTCCTTTCAGTGTTCGCCAGCCTATTTATTAGAGTCACATAAACATCTCCAAATAGCCAAATACTGAAAATAGACTTGCCCGAAAATTTTTTTGAAAATGTTTATATAGGTGGGCTACGGGGCTAATAACAATAGAAAAATAACTGGGGCCACTTTTTGGCTTTCGGCTTTTTTTCTATTTTAAAGTCTGTTTAGAAAGATGAGTAGAAATGGAATCACAAGATTTAGTTGTTGAGAATTTAAAACCAGGTCTTAAGAGTGTAAATTTAACATTTAAATGCGCGTCTTTAAATGAAGAGAGACAGGTTGTATCGAGGCAGAGCGGTGAGACTAACAGGGTTACTGAAGCCTTGGTGGGTGATAGTTCGGGAAGCATTCTTTTAACCCTCTGGAATGATGACATTGACAAGGTGGAAGAGGGCCACATCTATAAGCTGAGTAACGGTTACACCAGCATTTTTAAAGGCTCTTTGAGACTGAATGTTGGCAGGTACGGTAGCCTCGAGGAAGTAGAGGGCGGAGAAGATATAGAGATAAACAATGAGAATAACCTCTCGGACAAGGTTTATGAGCAGGAACAGAGATACAGGCCGAGGTATGGCGACACAGGCTCCAGATATGGATCCAGACCATACCGTAGAGATAGGTCTCATGGTAGAGATAGGGGTAGTAGAAGAGGATATTAATTAATTGGTTATCCACCATTCCATCCTAGATGACGTTAGTACGTGCTTGGGGTGGGAAAAGGGGATATTAATTGAAATCTCCTCTTCCCTTTTTTTGGATAGTAAAAATTTATTTATCCTAATTTTTTGTTATCAGATTTAGCCTCATTTTCCCCTGCCATTTTAGCGCTTTATCGCGAGAAGGATTTCTAATAAAAATTTATTTTCTAAGAGTGTTTTATTTAGGTAACAGAGAGAGGATACATTTTTTGAAACTATGAATTGGAGGAAATCAATGTTTATCAGGTATGTTAGGGATAGAGAGAGATGTGTAGATTGTGGTTTTTGTGAAACAGTTATCCATTGTCCCAGTCCCAAGTGTTGCATTGGCTGTGAGTCGTGTTTTCTCGGTTGCCCTTATGATGCTCGAAAACCAGTATCAGACACTCAACCCAGAGATAAGTGCAGAATTGTCATTGATGGTTTAGAGTTTGAAGTTCCAGAGAGAATTACTGTTAAGAGGGCACTTGAACAAGCGGGATACAGATTCACCAGATTTCCAGAGAAAGACGCTTTATTCGCTCCCTGTAATACGGGGGGATGCTACAGCTGCTCCATTATCATAAACGGCGAATTGAAACCGTCCTGCCATGTAGGGGTGGAAAACGGTATGATTATTGAAACAGCTGTTGAGGGAAGAACCCCCTACAGAATAGTGGAGGGCTTCTCTCCTCATAGTGTTGGAGGTGTTGGGACCCCTTACTGGCTTAAAATGGGCATAGGTTACATTGAGGTGGCGGCTTTTGTTGCGGGATGCAACCTGCGCTGTGGAACTTGTCAGAACTATCATGTTACTTATAACAGTTCGGGTTTGCCTCTCACACCCACGGAGGCTGCTGCGAATCTCACCTATATGCGTAAACGTTTCCACGTTGACAGAATGGCTATAAGTGGGGGAGAGGCAACACTAAACCACAGGTGGCTCTTAGAATATTTTAGGGAACTTAAAAGGTTGAACCCTGATTCTCGAGCCCGCCTCCACCTTGACACCAACGCCACTGTTCTGACGAGGAAACGCATAGACGACCTCATAGAAGTGGGAGTTACAGACATTGGCCCCGACCTAAAGGCGCTAAGAGTGGAGACCTTCCAGAAACTGACCAACATTGAGGATCGGGAATTGGCTGAAAAGTATCTGGAAACCTCTTGGGAGGCGGTAAAATACATAGCGGACAACTATTATCCAGAAAAAGTTTTCATGGGGGTGGGAATCCCATACAACAAATTCATCCACCCCAACATGGACGAGATTTACGAAATGGGATTAAAAATTGCGGACATTAACCCCGAAATACAGGTGTGTGGATTAGATTATAGACCAGAATTCAGAAAAAGGGATATTATCCAACCAACACCCGAAGAAATGAAAAAAGTCAAAAAAACACTGGAGGCAGCCGGACTGAAAAAAGTGATTGTTCAAACCAGCCGTGGACACATAGGCCCCTAAAATAGTAAGTTGACTAATAGTTGAAAAAATGGTACCTACCTTTAACCATTTTTGTTTACCTCCTCCCCATACAATATCTGAGAGGAGTGCCAAGACGCGTAATTCTGAAACTTGTATTCTGCTGCGGACAGTTTTTATTGTTAAAGAATTCAAGTTTTTTAATAACTCTAGTTTTATCTGATTTTAGACGCCCCACTAGATAAAGGATAATACTACCCTCAGCTATGACAACTCGATTTGGTCGAATGTTGCTTTTCCGTCTTAGGTAGCCTGTTTCAAAACCAGAATCATCAATCGGAACAACATATTGGTCACTTATTATTTACCTGGTTATTTGGAAAAGAAAAAGATCATCGCCAAGCAATGTTGTCAGGACAAGGGCAGGAAGTTTAGCCTGAGTCAAATTTGAGAAGGGGAGGGGACAACAACCACATCACCCTTCACAAATCTTGCAAGCTTCATCCTCCTCTGGTCGAAGCCAGTCCTTCTTCAATAGAGACTCGCTTAAAATAGTAAATTCAAATCCCTCTTAGTTTTCAGGAACCTAACGAAGCCTAGTATCTCTTTCAGGAGATCTTCTGGCATCTGTTCTATTTCCCTCAGAATTATTCCCTTACAAAGCTGTTGGCGAGACAGCCCCCGACTTTTAGTCGCGGGGAGTGACAATATCCATAGTTTAACCATTCTGACCCAGCGTTAACCTTGTGTAACTTGGTCTTTCTCCCCCAGTCTCATGGGGCTTTCGCCCCGGCGATAGATTCGCAGGATCTTTTCTATGGTTTTTTGCCGTTGTGTTCCTGATAATTTATGGTTTTATCGGTGTTTTTCCTCAATTTTTAATATTTCCATCCCACTTAAGTGGTGAGAAACAGTTTTGAGAAGAGCCAAAAAAAGGCCCAAAAACACGAGATTTTGCGAATCCATCGCCTGGGGGAACTGTTGAAGCAGACACATCTCCATTGCTTTCGGTGGGGAGAATGTTCCCAGTTGGGGCCTTGCCCTCTTTTGGGCTTTTTCGAGCCTTCCGCATTCCGGGCTTAGCTGGAGTCGGCTGCACGGCATATGTATGTGTGGTTGTTTTTGGGGAATGAGGGGTTTAATGGTTTTTCTTTAATGTTAACTTTTGGAAGTTTCTCAGGTTAACAAGCTTTATTCCAAAATAGAGGCAGTTTTAACAACGTATATAGTTCGATGCGAAACACGTTTTTGCCTCAAATATGTGAGTCTGGTAGGTTTCGTGCAAACGTTGATTTTTCCTGATTATTTATTTTTACGCAAATATATATTCCCTATTCTAATTTTTTAACAGTCTTATGAATTGTATCTTTCCTCTATCATCGATGATGACAATTAATACCGCCAGCGCCTTTGTGACTTTATTCAGCCACGAATTGATACATGTTCGGTTTGGGGTTTGGTTAATCCAAAAATGTTTAAGGAAGTGTGTTTTTACATTAACTGAGTGGTGAGTGTAAATGAAGTTGTTTGAGCCTGTCACCATTGGAAATATGGTTCTTAGGAACCGGTTGGTTATGCCGCCGATGGGTACAAATTTTGCGGCTGAGGATGGCTCGGTGACTCAACGCATCATAGATTACTATAGGGAGCGTGCCCGGGGTGGGGTAGGACTGGTGATTGTTGAGGGCGCTTATGTTCATCCTCTAGGGAAGGGTTCGATTCTGCAGCTGAGTCTCATCGATGATAATAAGATTCAGGGTTTGAGTAGACTCGCGGAAGCCATTAAGGCTGAGGGGGCTAAGGCTGCAATTCAGCTTTTTCATTGTGGGAGACAGGTTTCCTCAATGATTATTGGAGCGCAGCCCGTTTCCGCTTCTGATGTTCCCTGTATGCTGGTTAGGGAGACTCCCCGCCCCATGACTCTTGAGGAAATAGAAGAAACTATTGAGGCTTTTGGAGAGGCTGCAAGGAGGATAAAGGTTGCGGGATTTGATGCGGTGGAGATACACGCTGCTCATGGATATTTGATTAATCAGTTTTTATCCCCATTAACGAATCTGCGGAGGGACAAGTATGGGGGGAATTTTGAGGGGAGAACAAGATTTCTAGTCGAGATAATTGAGAGAATAAGGGAGAAGGTGGGAAAAGATTTTCCCATTATTTGCAGAATGAATGGTAGTGACTTCTTTGAGGGGGGTATTACTCTGGAAGAGGCCAAAAGGATTGCACAGACTGCTGAGA
>JAHQXB010000042.1 GCA_029856435.1 Candidatus Jordarchaeia archaeon | reverse complement strand
CTATTTAAACACCGCTATTTTAGAACTGTTAGCATGGGCGTTTTTTATGTTTTTGTGGGCTTTTCGGTGGTGGGGTTTGTTTTTTGTGGTTTTGGTGGTTTGTGGTTTTCAAAAGTTTAAAAAAGGGGTTTGGCTTATTGGTGAATTTGTTTGTGGTTTTGTTGATAGCTTTTTGATGGGTTGTGGTTATGTGGTTATTTTTTGTGAGGCTTCTTAGGGGCTTATATAGGGTTCCCTGTAGGTATCCTTTGGGTTATCCAATTATTTTAGTGGAGATTGTTTTTGTTTGCTTGTTTTTTTGGGGTTTATCTCCTTTTGAGCGGGGTGTGGTGTTTTCTCTGTTTCCTTTTGTGCCTTTTTTCTTTTTTAGTTTGGGTGTTGATGTTGTTTTTTGTTTTTTCCTGTTTTCCGGGAACTCTTTTGTTTTTAGGGAGCTTGGTTTGAAGTGTAGGGTTAATGTTTTTATGGCTGTTGTTGCCGTTACTTTGTTGCTGCTGCTGTTGTTGGTTTATTCTGTTTTGTGGGGTTTGGCAAATTATCTCTTGATTATAAGGGCGGTTGCGAATCAAATATTTTTATCCTACGTTTTCTCTCTGCCCGTGGCGGTTGATGCTTTTAGGCTTTACAACTTGTATCGGGGGGTTAATGGGCTGGTTTTGTACTCTATGGGGTTTATTACTTCCAGCACAGATGTTGTGGATCGAATTTTCTGGATTGTTAGCATTCGCTACTTTTACCTTTTGCCTGCAACTGAGAGGTTGAGTCGGATACGTTTTTTGAGGTTTCCCGTGGCTGTTACTCCTGCTGTTTATTTGGTGGAGGTTTTTCAATTGGCGGGCTCTCCACTTACCTATATGGTTTCGGCGACTGTGTATTGTGTGCTGATACCTGCCCTCATCTTTGAAGCGGTGGCTTTGGGCACTTCAACAACTTTTCGCTCCGGTGATAGGAAGGTCCGGGTAAGTCAGTTTGATGTTATCCGCAGACTGATAACTTGGGACCTTTTGAGGGATACTGGATTGGAGGATACCTTATGTTTTGCCGATTTTAGAGAAACCTTTAAGGTGTGGACGGGAGTGGTGGCGTTTAAAACGGGTGAGGGAGATGCTTTGATGGTGGTTCCTTCGCTACATCCGGGGCCTCTGCTTTCTTTTTGCGGGTCCCTGCTTTCCTACAAAATTTCTGAAACTTTAAGGAAAGATTGCGAGTTGGTAATGGTTCCCCACTCTCCAAGTACACACGATTTTAATCCTTCCTCGGCTTCCGAAATAGGCAGGATTGTAGAAGCGGTTCGCAGTCTCCTTAGGGGTGGGGGTATGGAGTTTTACGAGTTTGCTTCGCCCATTTTTTCTGAGGAAAGTGTTGGAAGCACTGGGAGGGTGCGGGTCTTTTGCCAGGCTTTTAGTAATGGTGTGGATCAAAAGGTGCTAGTTTTCTGCGATCTGTGCGATGAGAACAATGGTGATATATCCTACGGTGTGGGAAACTATCTGATTGAAGCTGCTAAAAATGTGGGTGCGAAGGATGCCATAATTTTGGACAAACACTTTTATCCCCATAGGGAGGAGCGGCCCCTCTACATGGAAGACCCTCTTACCTGGGAGCTAAAAGCACTAGTGGAAAGGGCGGTGGGCAAAGCTTTGCAGTCCAGAAAAGAGAGGTTTTCATTTGTGGGGTCCAAAATTACTAGACGTGAAATAGAATCAGAGTGCGAAGAACTCGCTAAAGTCATAGGGAGAGATGGAATATCTATATACGTTATAGAGTTGGAAGAAAGTAAGAAAAAATGTGCCTACCTTCTTTTGGATGCAAACACGGTGGAGCCCAAGTTGGGGGAAAAAATCGTGAAACTTTTTCTCAGAAGGGGATTCTGGGAAGACAATGTTATAATTATGACTAGCGACACTCATCAAGATTTACTTTTCATGAAGCCGTTCGGCTCGAAGGAGGAAATCCACGAGCCCACCATCAAAATAGTTGAGAAACTCATAGATCAATTATCAAAACCCCGAAAAGTGATGGTTTCCCTGAATCGAGTGCTGAGCGAAGTGGATGTGTGGGGTCTACTAAACGGAGAACGCTTTTTCACAGTCCTCCTCAAAGCCTTTCCTAAAGCCCTGTCGGCTCTACTACTCTACTGGCTGGTGGCCCTTATACTATCACTACTTACACTCTAAACTTTTTAAAATTGAAACCTAAAATATTCAAATTCTCAGCTCCAGCAAATAAGTAAATACTAAACTTTCTTGCCAGTAAAGGGATGCTGAATAGAGGCTGAGTTCAAGAGGAGGAGTGTTTAACTCTTAGTGACGTGTGTTATAGTTTTTTATTGGTTTAGAGGACTGTGCTGATTGAATCTGCGAGGTTTTCTTTTTCGTTTTGAATTATGTTTTCGATGGTGTTTGCAGTTACTTCTTCTATTTTGTAGTATGCGCCTTGAGCGTTTTCGGCGATCATTTTCATGTAGCCCACGCTTGGTGTAAAAATGTTGGGAACTTTTTCGGTGTCTATGGATATGAGATGTATTCCCTTGTCATAGAAGAGTTTGGAAATGGCTCTGAGCTCCTTTTCTATGTTGGCGCCGGGGCTGAGCGGTACGTTTGCATGGCCGTCTGAGATAACCACAACTATTGGCAATGTGGACCCGATTTTCAGCTTCTGGTTTTCGATAACCTTCAATGCTTTGTGAAGCCCGGCGGCCAGTGGTGTTTTTCCAGTTGAGGGTAGATCCCTTAAATACCTTTTTCCAAGGATGAGGTGCTTTGTGGGTGGAACTAGAACTTCGGCCTGCGTGGACTTTAATATTATTATTCCCACGTAATCCCTCTTAGGATAGGATGCTGTTAGGATGGAGTAGGCTGCGCCTTTGGCTGCCTCGATTCTCTCGTAAATGTTCATGGAGCTACTGGAGTCCACCACTAGCACTATAAGGAAAGAGATTTTGGTCTTTCTCCTTTTGAATCGTAGGTCTTGATGGTCTACCCGGAAAGATTCTCGGCCACCGCTGTTTTGGGAGAGTCTTAGGGCTGCGGCTTTTAGCGTGGCGTCAAAGGCTATGTCGTAAAGCTGGTTTTGAGACAGGCGGGGTTTTATGTAACGTCCCTTCGATGTGTCTGACGTGACTGGAAATCTCTTTCCATAATCTCTGGCAGACTTTCTGAGATGTGTAGCCATGTTCAGCATTTTTGTGCTAATTGGCTTCCCAATTTCACCAATCTTCTTTTTGGGAGCTTTACCCGCAACCCCAGCTAGGTCCTGGAAGCTGCTTTGGGCGTTCCTCTCTTCCGTTTCCGTTTCTTTTTTTGTGTGTTTTTTCTGGGTGCTGGTGGGATTTGAATTTTCTTGCAAGTTTTGAAGGGCCTGTTCAAGTTCTTTTTCTTTGGATTCGATTTCTTCAAAGGGCAGTCTTCTAAGCCTGTGGGGAAGAGCCAGCTTCGCGGCTTTTGTTATGTCCTCCATGGTAACTTCTGTTCTTCCCTCAAAGGCTGCTAGGGCTTTAGCAGTGCCCACAATCACAATGTCTGCTCTATGGGTGTGGACGTTTAAATCTAGGCACAACTTGGAAACGATGTCCAGAAGGTGATCACTAATTTCAACTCGGTTTAGAAGTTCTCGGGCTCTGATAATTTTTGCCTGCAGCTCTCTCTGCAGTGAACTGTATTTCTCCTGGAAGGCTTTGGGGTCTTTTTCAAACTCCTCTCTTCTCCTCACTATCTCTTTTCTCTGTTCTACGTCCTCTAGGGCCTCTATTTGTACACATAAGCCGAATCTGTCAGATATTTGAGGCCTCAGTTCGCCCTCTTCGGGATTCATGGTTCCTATAAGAATGAACTTTGAGGGGTGGGCAACAGAAACTCCTTCTCGCTCCACAATGTTTAGACCCATAGCTGCAGAGTCTAAGAGTACATCTACTAAGTGATCCTCTAATAGGTTCACCTCGTCCACATACAGTATTCCCCTGTTCGCTTCTGCGAGGAGGCCGGGCTCCAAGCGGGCTCGTCCTTCTTTTAAGGCTGTCTCAACATTTAGGGAGCCAACCACCCTATCCTCAGTTGCGCTCAGGGGTAAGTCCACTACTTTCATTTTTCTTCTCTCTACTGGAAGTTCTTCTCCCCGCTCATATTTGTGTAAGCACTCGTCACACATCTCTGAGGTGTCTCTTGGATTACAGTTAAAGGGGCATCCCTTCACAAACTCTATTTCTGGCAACAGGTCGGCGAGGGCCCGGGCCGCTGTCGATTTTCCGGTGCCTCTCTCTCCACGGAGGAGAACGCCGCCAATTGAAGGCTTTATAGCTACACAAATGAGCGCTGTTTTAAGGTTTTCTTGACCTACTATGGCCGTAAAGGGGTAGAACCATTTTCTCAAATGCCTTGTCATATTCTTCATCCTTCTCTACTTGTTTATTCTTCTAATTCTCCTTCTAATTCTAGGTATAGTTGGCGGAGTTTATCTAGTTCTTCTTTGGTTGCTTGCCAGTATCCCCGCTGGTTTGCTTCTAGGAGTCTTCCCATCATTTCGTGTAGTGCCCACTTATTATTTTCCTGCAGTCTTTTTCTCATTTCTTCATTAAATACGTAGTCTTCGGCTACTTTGCTCCAAATCCAGTTTTCCACTTTATTGGTTGTGGCTGCGAAGCCTAGAAGGTACTCTACACGATCTGCGATTTTTTGGCCTCCATGATACTTATGTTTTAACATGCCATTTATCCATTTAGGATTTAGCAATCGGGTTCTAACGCCTCTCTGGATGGCCTTGTCTACGGTTTCTGTTTTTATCTGTTCTCTGGTAGTGTCTGAAATCAGCATCTCTGGTTTTTCGCCTCTTATGTCTTCAACTGCTTTTGAGAGGCCTCCAAAGAACTCGTAGTAGTGGTCCAAGTCTGTGACCTCGTACTCATGTGTGTCTCGAACCTGGGAAACTAGTTCCACATTTGACAGGATTTTCCGATAAATTCTGTCCGCATATTCGCCGTGAATATTTTCCGCATAAACATTATTCATACTGGCAATATATGCTTCAGCCACCTGGCTCTCAGACTCCCAGTTAGATGTTTCAATCAATCTAGTTAGTCGGGTTCCATACTCACCTGACCTGGGACCAAAAATGCGTGCATTTGAGAGCCTTTTCACCATTTTCTCATCCGGAAATTCTCCAGCTAATTCTCTGTAAAGCTTCTCAGAATGTTTCTTAACATAATTTTTATTCTCCTCTTCCTCCAACGAGGCGACCATATTAAAGGCTTCGTCTAGGAGCTTCATGGTATCTGGGAACATGTCCCGGAAAAATCCACATATGTTTACCACGACGTCTATTCTAGGTCTTCCCAGTTCTTTGAGTGGAATCAATTTCAACTTTGGGAACCAGATACTTCTCTCCCTCACAATCCGCACTCCCAAGTATCCCAGTATCTGTCCCACAGTTTCTCCTCGGGTCTTCACTGTTTCAAACCCCCAGAGCACCACTGCCACGCTTTCCGGATATCTTCCATTCTTGTCATAGTACTGCTTCAGGGTTTTCTCTGCAATTTCAACTCCCCTCTCATAGGCGACATCGCTGGGTATAAGGCGGGGGTCAAACTGGTAAGTATTGCTCCCCGCTGGAAGAACCTCCGGAGTACGTATGGGGTCGCCACCTAAGTTGGGAAATACATAATTACCGTTTAGAGCTTGGATAAGGCTGTCCATTTCTCTACTCTCCTCTAGGCGGGAGGCGATTTCCAGACCGTAAGAGAGAGTCTTTCTGAGATCCGTAGCCAGACTCTTTTTTACCTCAGAGGCCTTTACGCCCATTTCAATTGAATCCAGTGATATTCTGATAATCTCCTTCGCTCTATCTTCAATTTCATTTAAGATTTTCCCTAGGCTTTTCCCAATGTGGCTTTCATTGGGATGACTGAGAGCATAATCATAGTCAATTCCCATCGATTCTGATAGAATGCGGTTCAGGGATTTGATTTCCCCTCTATCATATCTTAAGACGAATGAAAGGAAATCTATTAAGTCATCTCTCCCATACTTTTCACCAAAAATGTGGAGGCCGCTTGGAATTATTGCACGTTTGAGGGCGAAAAGCTCATCGTAAATTTCTTCCACGGAAATCGCATCAATATTAAGCTGCTTTGCTTTTTCCACAATTTTTGGTTGAATTCTTTTTGCCCGCAGGGGATCCTGAAGTTTCGCTTCACAGTACTCGTTTATGAGTTCCTCAAGCTCCGTGAATTCCCCGTAGAGCCCAGACTGGTTGTACGGAGGAGACATGTGATTAATCAGTGTGGCGTAACTACGCCTTTTGGCAATCATAGCCTCTGAAGGGTTAGTTATGTGGTAGACGTACAGGTGGGGCACGTTCCCCATAAGAAAGTCCGGGTAACACTCACTAGACATTCCCGCCTCCTTCCCCTTCATGAATTCGATAGTTCCATGTGTACCCAAATGAATAACCACATCCGCACCCCACTCCTTCTCCAACCACTTATAAAACGCAATATACTGGTGGTGGGGAGGCATATTCTTATCATGATACGCCTTTGCCGGGTTTTCATGAACTCCACGGGTGGGCTGAAGCCCCACAAAAACGTTGCCCAACTCTAATCCCGGAATGATCAAATTGTTCTCGTAACTCATAATGCTTCCCGGTGGCTCACCCCACTCATCAACAACCTCTTTCCTTAATTTTTCACTAAGCTCCCTAAACCATTCCTGATACTTCTCTACTGGAACAATTATGGCGTTCTGAGAGATAAGGCTCCTAGGACTCCATTTTCCAGAATTAACCAATCCCTTACTCAGGAAAAATTCACTAAAATTAACTTTTCCGTCTCCCACATTGTAGTTCTCTTTTCTCAATCTCTCAAGTATTTTATCTAGGCTGGCAAAGACATCCAAGTATGCTGCGTTGCCCACGTTACTTTCTCCCGGGGGATAATTGTAGATGACAATTGCAACCCTTTTTTCAGAGTTCTTTTTTTCCCTCAACTTTAGCCAATTGAGAACCCGACCCGCAATTCTCTCAATGCGATCCTCTATGGCCACAGTTAACTTAACATCCGCCCCCAGCACTTCACTGTAGTCTATGTTTCTTAGTCCTAGGGAGGGTACAGGCTCTATGAGACCATCAAGCTCGGGAAGTGTGACCGCAGCAATCAGCTCCACCGGGGAGAAACCTTGAGTGGATTCCTTCCACTTTTCAACTTCCCTCATATACATGGGTGCAGCGTCAAAAAAGGGAACATTCAACTCCTTTAACAGGTTAAGGGTTTCTTGTGTCTCCCCGCCCAAGGGTCCTCCATTGATGCGGAACCACACAAAACTAACAGCGGCGTCAACAATGGGTTTTCCATTCTTAAAGAAGAATTTTCTGATTGCCTTCAGGTTATCCACGCCGTCCGAATATACTGGGATAATATTAACACGGTTTTCCAGCTTGTCAATTAGCGCACTGACACCTGCAATGGACGAGTCAAAATGCATTCCTCCATAGAATAAAATTCCCACGCTGGGTTTCTGAGGATCGCAATTTTCTTTTAGGTAATCATCTAAACTTGTGTAGTACCGGTGCAGTTTTGGGTGATATATTCCCTCCGTAGGAAACTCTACTGGGGGTTCAAACTTCACATTTTGTCCGCCATACTCGCTAGCAACAAATAGAAGCAGGTTTTTAATGTTACTTTTTCCGCTATATCTCCAGTAGTTCATGACGCGAATCCAGTTTCGGGCATGTTTCAAACTGCCCACAGGTAAAGCAGTTCCCATTTTCTCAATCATACTTTGAATCCTTCGAATTTTTCTCCAATCAACGTAACCCTTGTCAGAAGGTTTCTGCTTCTCAAACATTTTTGCAGGTGAAAAAGAGCCCATTTGAGTAAGCGACATGACGTCTGCGGTGCCGCCAACTAGTGTAATCACCGTTTTCTCCTGATTCGCCAAGGCTTCTCTGGCTAACTCTAGGGATCTTCCCCGACTTCTTATGTCTAAAAGAACAATGTCTGAAGTTTTGATGTCTTCCTTAAGGATATGCTCATCTACCAGTTCCTCACTTATTTCGTGAACATAGTAAAGTTTGACTTCTATTACTTCGCCGTACTCTTCTCTTATTTCTCTGACTGCTTCGGCAAAGGAACTGGAGACAGCTATTGTGGCTATTACTGTGATTTTAGTGGGCATAACGCCACCCCTTTTAGTAATACTTTTTATAAAAATAGTAATATCAAAGTTTTTTAAGCTTTACCCACAAACCATTCACCAACAAAAAAAGAGTTTTAGTCAACAATGAAATAATAGCGGAGAACCATTAAGATACATAAACTTCCAGAAAAAATTTTTTATTCACTCTGTCCCCTCTTTTCTTTTTTAGGTATCACTATTTTCTCTCCTCTTCCTCCCACTGCCTCCGCTCTTCCGTCAAGAAACATTGCCGCTATTATGCAGCATACGGTTGCATCTAACTCATGCTTAGTTCGGGGCCTATGTTCAAACTTTACGAATCTATCCAACTGGTTCTCGTTAACCTCCATAATTTTGTAAAAGGCACCTGGAAAAACCTCAATCACGTTACCCAATCTTGCTTTTAGTTTTATTGCCCTCCAAGTCAGCTCTTTCACAAAATTTGGAGGAAACACCTTAATTCCTCTACGAATGAGCTCCTTATCCGCCTCCCTATAACCCTCATTATAGGTAAGCGGTGCATCAATAGCTACAAGGTCCGGATACGCTCTAACAGTGCTGTTAATTATCTGTATATCCGTATAGACTATGGTGGTTATTACATATCCGTCGTCGTAAAGGGCGAATCCTGTGGGGTTCGTCTCCTTTGAAGCAAGATCTAGACCCACTATTACTACCAACTTTGGTACAACCAGCTCAACCATTATCCAATTATAAAAAGCCACTGTTCTTGAAGCTACTTGTTCCTTATCAACACACAAATATATGAGTTTTGTATTGTAATAAACGGAATATGTTGAAGAATTTGGGTGCAACCTTTGACTGTCTATGAAGCAGGAATTATGCGCAATGGTCTTCTGCTGGTTTTTAGAGAATACCACGCCACATCTAGCGTGGATCAGGATTTGAAGAGCGCCCTTTTTTCAGCTCTGGAAATAGCAACCCGTAACACGTTTGGAGATAGTTTGGACATCATCCAGCTAAAAACTTTGAGCATCATCTACTATAACTCCCCTAAAAATGAGGGAAAATTCGTAGCATACGCTATCTGTGACCGCGACACAGATTATAAACTAATGAAAGAACTCTTACACAAAATTCTTGACACCTTCTTAGAAGAATACGCAGAAAACCTTGATTCCCCAATTAAAACCCACTATGATAGTTTCAGAAATAAAATAGATTCCTTTTTCAAAGACCTATCCGAAAAGCCGGATGAGCGGGCAAAATCACTCTTCGGCTAAAATTACAAATACACCATCCTCTCCCGCATTTAGTTTGATAGTTTCCCAGCTTGGACTACTTGATTCACTACTTTTTTAAAACACCTTAACTCAAAAATTCAAAAACTACACGTTAAGCGTTGAGGATCCAAGTGAAAAACATAAACATCCAAAAAAGGAAAACTATGGGATAAAGGAAAATTTCTGAATGCTACTCCCCCCTCACGGAAGGAGCTAACACTCGTCTCCACCTAGAGTCGATTCTTATCATGCCAATGATTCTTGCAAATTTATCAATTTGCAGTTAACTTTATTACCTCTTTTCGATGGAGTGTTCCCATTCCCTTCTAATTTTTATAGACCCTTAATCCTAAAAATGGTGTACAAAACTTGGGAGTTAAATTAGAAATGGAAAACGATTTGCATCATAGAATAGTTCACGCCATACTGGAAATCGATGAGGAAGAGACGTTAAAACTCACAAAGGAATCGCTCGAAAAGTTGCCACCTGAAAAAGTAATTTCTGCGTTATCGGAAGGGCTGAGGCAGATGGGAGACCTTTTCGAGAAAGGACAAAGATATATACCTGAATTAGTGATAGCTGCAGAATTTGTCGATAAGGCTTTCAAAATTCTTGAACCACACCTGCGCCAAGGAGAGGAAAGAAAAGCTGGTGGCTGGAAAGGTGCGAAGGTGGTTGTGGCAACTGTTGAGGGAGACATCCACGATTTGGGTAAAAACCTTGTCTCCACCATGTTGTCGGCCGCCGGTTTTCAGGTAATCGATCTCGGTAAGGATGTCAGTGCTGAAACTATTGTTTCCAAAGTTGAGGAGACTGACGCACAGGTTGTGGGCCTATCCGCTCTGCTAACAACTACTATGGCCCACCAAGAAGAGGTGATAAAACTACTAACAAAAAGGGGGATAAGAGAAAAAGTGAAGGTAATTGTGGGAGGCGCCCCCGCCTCTCAGAGCTGGGCAGAACAGATAGGTGCCGATGCCTACGCTGAGAACGCTATGGAAGCCGTGAGAAAAGTTAAGGCGCTCCTTGGAGGTGAACCCTAAAATGGAGGAAAACCCCGCTAAGCGTCCCACCATAAGTTTATTACAAGAGGAGAGTATAAAGGAGATTGTCTCCTCTGCTCTAAGAATATTGGAAGACCCGGGGGTTGAAATCGATAACAGTGAAGCTCTCAACATTTTAAAACAGAACGGAGTGATGGTTGATTTAGAAAAGAAGAGAGCCAAGCTTTCCGAAGATCTTGTAAAAAAATGTGTGAAATCTGTGCCCAAAGAAGTTAAACTGTATAGCCGTGACGGAAAACACACCCTCCTTTTGAAGGATAATAACGTTCACTTTGACCCGGGTTCTGCGGCAATACACATTCTTGACAATGGAGTTATCCGAAAACCAGTATCCAGTGACCTTGAAAAACTTGTACGCCTCGCAGACTTTCTTGAATTTATTCACGCCCAGAGCACTGCATTAGTCATAACCGATGTTCCAGAAAGATTCGTGGATAGGTACCGCCTTTACCTAGTTTTGAAAAACTCCCCCAAACCGGTAATCACGGGGGCCTTCACAAAAGACGGAGTCCACGAAATGAAAAAATTACTAGAAATAGTTAGGGGCAAGGGTAACGTGGGAGAAAAACCTATGGCCGTCTTTGATGTCTGCCCCACACCCCCTCTGGAATGGAGCGATATAACCTCACAGAACCTAATCGATTGCGCCAGATATGGAATTCCCGTAGAAATCGTTTCTATGCCTCTGGCTGGCGCAACCGCCCCCGCCACCCTTGCAGGCGCTATTGTTCAACACACAGCGGAAACTCTTAGCGGAATAGTAATTGCTCAGCTTGCAAATCCCGGAGCTCCCTGCATCTACGGCGGATCCCCAGCAATTTTCGATATGCGTCAGGGCACAACGCCTATGGGCGCAATAGAAACCATTATGATTGACTGTGCTTATGCACAGATTGGCAAGTATCTTGGTCTGCCCACCCACGCCTATTTGGGTCTAAGCGACTCAAAAACCATAGATTCGCAGTCAGGATTTGAATCAGCACTCGGAATAGTTTTGGGAGCCCTAACTGGAATTAATATGATTTCAGGGCCTGGCATGCTGGATTTTGAGAGTTGTCAGAGTCTAGAAAAACTTGTGATTGACAACGAGATCTGTGGAATGGCATTGAGATTGATTCGTGGGATTCAGATTTCTGAGGAGACACTTGCTGAGAAACTAATCAAAGATATGGGACCCGGAGGCCATTTCCTGAATTCAAGACACACTCTTAAATGGTTTAGAGCTGAGCAATTCCTACCCTCAACCCTTATCGATCGGTTAACAACTTCTCTGTGGCAAGAAAGGGGATCCAAAAACACCTATCAAAAAGCCAGAGAAGAAGTACAAAGAATCCTGTCCCAACATCAGCCAGAGTCTCTGCCTCCCGACATAGAAAAAGAATTGGATAAAATGGTTGAAAAGTGGAAGCCCCAGAAATAAACGATCCAAAAATACTATCTTATTTCTCTAGTTGCCTGAACCATACGCACCAGTTTTTCTGTTGCTACCTTGTCATCCTTTAACCCTCTTAAGCCACAGTCAGGATGCACAATGATGTTTTCTTCTCCCACAAGATCAATAGCTTTTCTTAACACTCCCACTATGCTTTGTACATTCTCTAATTCAGGGGTATCAGAACGTACGCATCCCACACCTAACTTCTTTTTTGCCTTCACCAGTTTGTCCTTCGAGATAACTGCGAAATTTTCTGGATTACCCGCAAAAGCGTGGCTCAAAACATCCACTGGAAAGTCAAGTAGAGTATCAAACACTTTAGTAACGTTTCCACAGACATGGAGGTAAACTGGTTCCTTTATGTCCTTCCTCGCTATTTTTATGGCTTCCTTGGCCAAATCCATGGGTGCACCAACACTGTAGTAGGGTTCGTCTATCTGTATTGCGTCAACACCAGCTTCCAGTTGCAGATGTGCCTCGGTATTTACAAATTTTCCCATGTCTCTGTACAATTCGGGGTCTCTGTATCCCTTATACTCTTTTGTTTTGAGCAGCCCACTCATAATCATTGTAACTGGCCCGGTTACTATTCCCTTAAGCTGGGGCGCTTTTTCACCGTATTTTTCTTTAAGATACTTTTTTACCCAAGTGAGGTCTTCAGCCGCTATGCTCTTTCCGTCATGCTCTATTCTACCCGTTATGTACCATTTGTCTCCCCTCTTCTCGAAACACTTTGCGTGCTCAGCGAAATAGGTAATCATATCAGCGCGAGTTTGTCCATCACTAACAAGATTTATACCTGCCTTAACTTGAGACTCCACTGCAAGAATGATATTGTCCCGAAAATCCATATCTATTCTAGGAAATGATCCGATTACTGTTGTCAGTAACATAAACTTCACATCGCACAATGCTTTTGTAGACTGAACAATTTAAACATTAATATTTATATCCTTTTCTCATATTTTTTTAGAAAAATATTACTTTTAATCATTAAATATTGTGGTCTCCTTCGCCCATCAAAGATTGGTAGGCATCGTCCTTACAGACTAATAGCACTAAACACGTATCACAAAAAACTCCTAAAAGAAAAACCTGAACATATATTCCTCTTAAACCCTAGCCCAGACATTGATTTGGTATTTATATGTAGTTCAGAAAAATAGTTTAAAACACTTTGAAGCATGGAGCTCCTTCAATTTTAACGGGGAATTGATTTTAATTTCCCTTATACTTGGCCTACCCCTCTTCTTCTAACCAGTAGGCTACCCGCTTGTCCAGGAAGTTTTTCATTAATTATTCTTTTAACATAATTCCGACGATTTCTGATTCTGGGAATAGGCATCCTTCTCTCTTTAGCTTCAACCTTGGGGGTCTGGCTACGCACCTTTCCCGCTTTTGTTAGACTACCATGAGAACCTGGCATTCTTGAAATCCTCCTTTATTATTACCTAGTGAAGTGTAGAAACATACACATTTAAAGTTTATCCAAAAAGTAGCCTTTTTTGAAAAAGAAAAATAAAAATGGTAATAAAGAAAAAATGGGGAGCTAGTTACTTTTTCTTTTCAATCTTCTTAATTACGGGTTCTGCTACAAGAGTTAGAACATCCCAAGTCGGGCAGCTTGCCGGCGCGTAACATGTCTCTAGCCATTCAAGGTCATATACCGTCATTCCCGATTGCATGGCAGCAGCAATTACGTTAATTTTTTGGTGCACATCCTCATAACCCACAATTTGAGCTCCAAGGATCCTGCCGTTTTCATCAGAGAAAATTTTTATTCTTATCAACTTACCGCCGGGGAAATATCCAGGCTTGGAAGAACCAGTAATCTTACCAATAACTGGTTTGATTCCCGCCCTTTCTAGTTGCGCTAATGTGGGGCCAACAGCAGCAACCTGAAGGTCAAAAATCTTTGTAATCCTTGTCAAAAGTACACCCTTAGGCATCTTGGCTTCGCCGCCCGCAGCGTTAATACCGCAAACCTTGCCCATCCTTACAGCGATTGTGCCCATTCCTTGAGGTGTGGGTTCTCCTGTTACAAAGTCGGGGTATTCTGTACAATCGCCTGCACTATAGACGTCTGGAATGTTTGTTTCGCACCTCTCATTCACTTTAATGTATTTAGTGGTGCCCAGTTGTACTCCTGCCTTTTGGGCTATCTCCGTATAGGGCCTAACGCCAGCGCCTATTAGTACAAGATCTGCTGGTAACTCTTTGGTTTCTTTGGTTTCCCGGCATTCAACAAGCACTTTTTCCACTTTTTCTCTGCCTATTACCGCTTTCGCCGCTGTATTAGTGTATACTTCTATTCCATGTTTCTTCATTTCCTCTTCTACCAACTCCGCCATATCCGGATCAATCATTAGTGGCAGGAGACTAGGTAAGAATTCAACGATAGCCACTTTCAGCCCTTTTTCCACGAGATTTTCTGCGGCTTCGACACCAATAAGCCCTGCCCCTATTACAACTGCATTTTTTGCTTTTTGCGCTGCAGCCTCTAGATCCATCGCATCCTTTAGTGTTCTGAGGAAATAAACTCCCTTCTTTTCCTTGATGCCTTCTATGGGAGGTGCTACAGGGTGGGAGCCAGTAGCTATGATTAGTTTGTCGTATCTTATAGTTTCCTCTTGGCCGGTTTTTAGATTTTTTATTTTCACTGTCTTGGCTTTTGAATCAACATCGATTACTTCTGTTTCCAGTCTAAGATCTATTTTTACAAAACTTTCATACCATGCTGGTTCATGCTCTATCAAGTTAGAGAAGTCGGGTATAATTTTTGAAATGGTGTAAGGCAAGCCACATCTAGAATATTCTGGATAAGGTTCACGATTTATTAGAACAACCTCACACTTTCTATCCGTTTTTTTAGCCCAAAGTGCAGCTGTCGTACCAGCGGCTCCCGCACCAATAACAACTATCTTAGTCATTTTCATTCGACCCTTTTTCTTTATTCGTTTAGCCATGGATTCACTTTAGAATTAAAACTTTTTGTAAACCTTTTTATATTAAAAACTAGGATCTCTATGGGCTTATTAACTGCATCTTTATGGAAAAAACTTTTCAGAAGCAAATATGCCTAATTTTCGTTGCGCCCCTTTTTTGGGCTGATTTTAACCTTCCCCCTTGCAAACAGGGCATACAATTTTTCCGGTGCCCCAGCAAGTTTTGCATATGATTTTTGTGTAGGGATCAGTTACACCGCGTCCACCACAAGTTCTACACAATACTTTTCCAGTTCCATTACACTCCGAACATTTTTTCTTAGGAGTCATAAGTATATCCCTCTTCATTTTTTATTTGCTTAACAAGATACTTTAGCATGTTGCATACTATTTTAGTCCCTTTGCCGCCACTATTTTTATTATGTCTCTGTCTTTTAGTTCTGCGTTTTCGGCGAGTCTTTGCTTTGTCCTAGCATCAATTGCATGTATGAAGGTTTCCCCAAGATCTGTGTGTATTGTGTATGCCAGCTCTCTCGCTGTCGTGCCTTTTGGTACTAGGTAGACGTCTGGAAGAACGTTTCCATTATGATCACAATACTTGTTTGCGTCTTCTACTGGATAGACTGCAATCATGTTGAGGACTCCGAAAACTGTTTGGTTAAGAGCTTCCTGTACTCCCGTGGAGCCATATTTCCCCAATATTTCTTCGCGTATTTTTTCCAAAACGGGTTTCTGTCTCTCTGGTATTTTTTCAGGTTTCAAGATTTTGAATTGAGAGTCACCGGCTTTGTACTCAATTGCGCCTTCTTCGGCCAGTTTTCTGAGCATAAATTCGGCAAGCGCACTGGCCGGTACCACGACTCCCTTTTGCTTAAGTTTTTCCAAGTTTGGCGCTGAAGTTTTTCGGTCGATTTTGTTAGCACAGATTAGCATTGGTTTTGAAACTTTTTGCAGACTTCTAGCAAAATTATACAAATCATCTTCGCTCCAGGACTTGGGTTTATCTGAAGCCAATTTTGAATCCTGTAGAGCTTTTTTAATGTGTGCTTTCTTTATTGCCAACCCAGACAACCTATCTATCAAGAGATCCTCAAGCTTCCCCTTAGCTACCTCCACCTCCCTAATTGTTTTTGGCCATTCACGCATTATAATCTGCTTAAACCACATTGCAATTTCCCTCTCCAAAAATTCTACGTCCTTTACGGGATCTCCCTTCCCCGGCTCAACTGGTTTTCCTTCGAGATCCGTGGATCCTGAGGCGTCAACCACATGAATTAAAGCGTCAGCCCTACGAAGGTCATCTAAAAACTGGTTTCCTAATCCACGTCCCTGCCAAGCGTCAGGCACCAGTCCCGCAACATCAAGGAGATTTATTGGAATGTAGCGCACGCCATCCATGCATATAGAGTTTTTGGGGTTATCCTTAACTCCGAGTTCCTTACATACACAATTTATTCTAACATAGCCTGTGCCCTGTTGAGCATTAATCGTTGTGAACGGATAATCTGCGACTTTATACTCTGTTAGGCAAGCGGCGTTAAGAAAAGTTGTTTTACCAGAATTAGGCTTGCCTACTATTCCCACCAACATCTTCCACACCTTGAAGCAAATTGGTTCTACTACCTAAATAACTTTATCGTGCCATCAAAAGGTAACACGAATCTAAAAAGGCTACGGTGCCCACATGCTCCTTAAATTTGAGTTCATATAAATTTTAACGAAGCTTACCAAAAATTAGGTCTTAGAAATGCTGAATGGTATAGCCAACTATGTATAAGGATTCTTTCCTTTCCATTCCTTTATTTGCCTTTACCTATATTCCCTTTCGAAATAACCCCAAGTTACCTTGCTTCCAAATGACCTTAATCCCTTTTCTTTAAGTTGCTTTACTAATGTGTCCGCGTATTCTTGAGAAAGCTCCCCTCTTTTTAGCATATAACTTATTATTTCAAGAGCCTGTTCTTCATTGTCGCACCTTCTTATCAATCGTATCACATCTACGTCGTCAGCATCCATACTTCTTATTCCTTGTATGGGTGTTTTTGCTTCACCGGACTCTAGTTCCTCGTACAGATGGGGGTATTCCTCACGGAATTTTTTCTTGTCAATTTCCATTCTGGTTACCCAATCAAATTTCCATTTATCCCTATAAAAAATGTTTTGTACCACTAGGTACAGTTCAATCCACATTTGGAACATTTGATACTGCAATTCGGAGTCATTATTTCTCTGTAAGCATTTTCCCTTTCTTTTAAAAGAAAAGTCTTAGAAACTCCCACATCCACTTTATCCCAAGGATAGAATGCCTCAGGATCCCTCTCACGATTAATAATATCCTTAAGGGAAATTCTGGTCTCGTTTAGAGCTCGCCTCCATGCCCCCAAACTCCCCCCATAAAGCGAAGACAACTCTATAACTTTCCCAACATCGGCGCCGCCAAGGGAAAGAAGCGCTTCTATAGCTCCCCATCTAGGATCAAATCCCTCCATACTGACTCTCGGATTTCCCTTTAACTTTGAAGAAATAAGATTTGTGGCCTTCCGAATGTATTCTATTGAAGGTTGGGCCTCCCACATGAAGGGTGTATGGGGCTTGGGCACGAAGGGATTAATGCTTAATCTAACCCCCCGGGAGGGGAATCCCAGAGACCCAATGCGGCTAGCCAAATCCACAATGCCTTCCAAATCAGCAGATGTTTCTGTCGGTAAACCTAGGATGAAATACATCTTAAGGTTTTGAAGTTTCTGTTGGATTGCCTCCGCCGCAGAAAAAATCTCGTCATCACTGAAACCTTTGTTTAATACAGTCCTTAACCTATCGGTTCCCGCCTCTGGGGCTAATGTTGCAGTTCTCTGGCCTCCCTTAGCTAGTGCCTCCAACAACTCATCAGAAATACAATCTACACGAAGACTTGATACTGAAATCTCTAAACCACTATTGACAATACTCCAACAAAGGTCAACCAAATCCCTGTATCCCGAAAGGGAGGGAGCTATAAGTGTGACTTTCTTAACTCCTGAACGTTCAACTCCCTCCTCTATGGCTGAAAGCGCAGTTTTCATACTGAGGTTTCGCATAGGTCTACCTGTAAAGCCTATCAAGCAAAATCTACACCCCCACTCACAGCCCCTAGAAATTTCTAATAGAAGGGACTTGCCAAAGACCGGCATAAAAGGGCTGTCCTCCTCCACTTGGGGAATAACTTGCATTGTAGGCCTATAGGCCTCCTCGAGACTCTTGCACCAAACCCTTTTTACAGGCTCCTCAGAATATCGGGGCGCATAAATGCCCGGTAGCTCAGCGAGTGTTTCAAGATTTTGTCTGGAAAGATTTCCCTCAAGATAAGTATCCAGTAAATCGTCAAGCACTGGTTCAGCATCGCCCACCACAAAAAGATCAATATATTCCGATAGAGGTTCGGGGTTTTCAGAAACACAAGGGCCACCGGCAACTATTAACGGATGATTAGCTTTACGATCAATAGAGCGGAGGGGGATGCCTGCATTTGAAATCATCCTCAAAACATCTGTGTAATCCGTCTCAAATTGAAGCGAAAAACCCACAACATCAAAATCTCTTAGTTGTTGCCTTGACTCAAGTGAATAGGGTGATTGGTTTCCTGAATTAATCACTCTTTCACAAGCAACATCTGAGCGAGCATTTAACATAGCATAAAGAACATGAAAACCATAACAAGACATTGCAACCTGGTACCCACTAGGAAAGGCTAGAGCAAATCTAATGTCTACCTTTCTTAAATCTTTTCTAATAGCATTAATTTCTGGAATGTCTCTCCTCAAGTAAACACCTAGCCCTCTTTAAGCCACTAAAAACTTGTAAAAGCCCTCAAATTATTTGTGATCAACTTCAATTTTTGATTCTATTGACTCTTCGCTAACTACAGAAATTGTCCCAAGCTTTTGAAATTTTTCGTATATCTAAAAACCATTTATTATATACCTCCCCTTCCCGCTTTTCGCATTTGTGATGTTTTAACGTTTTATTCTCCAGAGGTCTTTTCTGGGTCAATTTTTTTGAATTCCAAAACTTGTTTTTCAACGACCAATGAGTTTTCGGGGACATCTTCGAATAGGTTTATGTTGGGTCCTATGAGACTGTTGGGTCCTATTTTGACTCCGGGCATTATTGTGGTTCCTATACCTGTTTTTACATTGTCCCCTATCATTGCCCCCAGTTTTCTCCTCCCTGTATCCACCTTTTCGCCCTTTACAGGTATCACAATATACTTTTCATCTAATCTGAGATTTGCCGTGATGGTTCCTGCACCCAAGTTAACATTTTCTCCTATTATGCTGTCCCCAACATAGGATAGGTGCGCCACTTTAGTTCCATCCAAGATAATGGTGTTTTTAATTTCACAAGCGTTTCCTACATGGCACCTGTTCCCCACAGTTGTACACTCCCTGATATAACTATTAGGTCCGATGTCGCAATTCTCACCAATGTGCACTGGGCCTCTTATATAGGTTCCTGACCTAATAATTGTGTTTTTACCAATGTATACAGGCGGAATTATTGTCACCCTATCCTCTATTTCTCCCTCTATTTTGGGCTCCGCGTTTTTAATGAGGGTTGTATTTGCGTCTAGGAGATCCCAAGGGTGGCCTATATCGAACCAATAGGTAGTTATCTTATACACGAGCACATTTCTCCCCTGGTTAATGAGAATTTGGATGGAATCCGTTATTTCATATTCGCCCCTCTGTGACTTTTCTGTTTGTTTGATTGCTTCAAAAATCACAGGGCTAAACAGGTATATGCCCGCATTTACGTTGTCTGATGGCGTTGTCTGAACGGGCTTCTCAATGATTCCTTTTACCCGATCCCCTTCTATTTGCACTATTCCATATTTGGAGGGGTTAGGAACCTGTGTTACAGCAACAATAGCGTCCGGCTTTTCCTTTTCGAACTTTTTTTTCAATTCCTGATATGTTGTTTCTTTGGTTATCACATCGCCGTTAATTAACATAAAAGGTTCTTTTTCTAAGAATTTTTCTGCCAAGCCTGCTGCGTGCGCTGTGCCCAAAACCTCCGGCTGCACTACGTATGATATCTTAATTCCAAATTTTTCACCCTCCCCGAGAGTTTCAAATATTTTTTCTTTAAGGTATCCCACAACAATAAGTACCTCACTAATACCCGCCTTTTTTAACGCTTCTAGGGTGTGTTCTAGGAGTGGCTTTCCTGCTATTGGGAGCACATGTTTGGGGCGAGTAATTGTAAGGGGTCTCAGTCTTGTTCCTTCGCCGGCGGCCAGAATAACTGCTTTCAACTAGAATCCTCCCAAAACATTAGTGTAAAACGTGAATTCTTATTAATAAGGGATAAATTTTTTTAAAGGGTCATCTCTAATTATTTCTTCCAATGCTTTTAGTTTTAATCCCTTTAAATCATCTCCAAATATTTCACATTTTTCTTTAAGATTGATATCTTCTAAGGGGCGTATTATAATTTCGGCTTCATAGCCTTGTGGCGTTTTGAGGAAAACGTGTAGATATGTTTTTTTAGTGGAATCAATGGTTTTTACGCTTCTTTCCTGCCTGACTATATTATACCCACTCTTATTTATTGCTTCTATTACCTCCTTTTCCTCATCACTATACACCCTAATATCAATATCGCTGCCCCTATGCGCTGTCCCCCTCCAAACTGAGCCCACAAGGATAGGGTTAAACTCTTCAAGAACCTTCATAATTCTCAAGGCTTCACTCCGCATACTCTTGAGAAGCTCACCCCTCGATTGTCCCTCTAACATCTCAGATAGCTGGTCTAACTCTTCAGCGATTTCCTTATTGGTGGGTAGAACTTTGACGCCAAGAGACTTGGCTGCCTCACGCTTAGCAACATAGTACTCAGCCGCCAATCCGTAATAAATAAGACGGGCAGCTTCTTTTGCCACCTGTCTTCTCTTATCCAGATTCACCACCAAGCGCCCAATTTAATTTCTGCCGTCAGAAACTCTAAGCCTTACTTCTTTATCTCTTAAAAATCACATTTATAACTTTTCAACAGATTTAAATCAATATACTGTAAAAATTAAAAAAATAGGGAGAACTATGCACTTATTTTTTCGGCACAGTCCCTGAAATAAATTACACCGTTTAAAATTATGAGTATACCTGCGACCACTGCTAGAACAATTGCAACTGTCCAGAACACCGTTGTACCAAAAGACCAGATAAGTAAAATCCTCTGGAACAAGGCAATACCATATACAAGACCCGCCATAGCTGTAAACACGAACCGGATGTTTTCCTTTTCATCTACTATAGTGAGTTTTAAGAGCATTCCCAAACCCAAAGCTAGAAGTGCGGCTCCTTCAATTAGCGGCTCGCCCATAAATAGAGATGAAGGAAGCAATGTTAGGGAGGCAAATTGAGGAATATGTGAGGTCGCAAGTGTGGCTCTTGTCCAATCGGCGAAAGCCAGCAGCCACACCGCAACAGTTGCTGTGGGAAACACTATTTTTCTAAATTCTTCAGGAATATTTGGTATGACCCCACTCACAATAGTCAACACTATAAGTAGAATAGCAGCAATTAACAGAAGGTACTGCCAGAATCCAGTGCCCAAATCAACCAAAAAGCCTAGGTATGCTATTTGCAATGTTGCTTGATCATATAGCCAAACAATGCCTAATTGGAACCCGCTTATGGCTAATAGTAGCAGGTACACTGATCCCAAAAGAAATCCCAAAATCTTAGAATACCTTTGTAACATTTCACGCTGCTCTGCAAGGTAGAATGCCAAGCCATATATCACTAGCATTATACCTGCACCCGCAAAGCACGCAACAGCAATACTAGAAATTAAGAAGGGTAAAGACATAGCTTTAATCAGAATGAAACCAACTATGAGAGAATTCCTGAATAAAAACCAGTACTGGACAAAATCACGCGAAACTATGAAGGCTATACCTCCAAATATGATTGCTAAACCAAGTATCATCAGCGTTATGGGTAACATTTTCCCAGAAAATTCTTCAAACCCCGCAGAAAAAACACTGCCCGTCGGCCTTTTAGCTCTCGGCTTAGACGGCTCTGCCTTCTCAGTGGTCTCGGCCTCAGATTCCCTAGATTGATTCTCAGCCATTTCAAATCCCCACAACTTTGTTCTCCTAATATTAAGACTCCCGCAATTAAAAATTTTTTGAGATATCAAAAATTTCTCATGCAGGCACCCAGAGAAATGCCTCTAGACTGATTTTAAGTCGGTTCATGCACGTGGTTTACACTCTATCCCCTTGTTTCCCTTTTTAAAAGAAGTCTTCATAAAATTTCTATACTATTTGAAGCTTAACCATTTTTAGGATCCTCTTCACCCTCTAAACTTCTTTCAAATCGCAAAAAGGCACTGGAACCTTCTTACACCCTTTTTCACGAAAATTACTATATGAAAGCTGATTCAAACCATTTAAGACATAATTTAACAGGTACCCCCTATTTATCTAAGCGATTAAAATTTGCCAACAATACATAAAAGGTTTTAGAAAGATTTTCTACAACCACCTTTCCTTTTTTAAACATCTTCTTAAACACGACTATGATAAACTTTAAGAATTAAAATGTAAGAGCAAAAGAATAATGGGAGGGCAGCTCTAGCTAAGCTCCGTTAGGCCCCAAACAATTCAGTTTTCACACTTACCTCCTCTGCTCCTTGGTTTTTCCTTAAATTATAAAATTGAACCTGTCATCCTCTAGGGTTCTTCGGCTCCTATTTATAAACTCGCTTGATTCTCGTTTTTAAACCAGTCTGTACTTGTTTTGTCTTAGATCAAGAAGATTAGGAACTTTGTCCACTATTCCATTTTCTAGTAATGTTTTTAGCGCGTATCTCACTGTTCTGGGTGCAAAGTTTGTTTTTTTAAAGATGGCTTTGGGAGTGAGGGGTCCTTCCTTTCTCAAAATCTCCATGACTAGTATTGCAGACTGGGGTAAGTGATAATTTTCCTCTTTATCCTTAACTTTTTCCATAACGACTGTTGATGTCATAGTTTTTCCTCCTTTTTCGAAAATTTTAGTATAAATGTTTATTTAGTCTTATTAAAATCTTTTACATAAAAAGGATATGTCTTTATGCTCCATTTATGTTGACATAAAAAACATAAAAATTGGCGCAACAAAAGAGTCAACATAAAATTTTTAACAAAATAAAACTGCTAACCCCTAAACTTATAATTATAACATATTTCTAAAAGCCAGTAAACTAGTATGTGTAATTTTTATGTTTCCAAAAACTCATGAAACCGCACCACTAACAGGCCGGGAAGGATAGATGAGATATTTTTGGGAAACATCGGGTAAAATTTAAATCTGAAAGCAATCATGTACGCGATAAGTTTTAAAGCAAAACAATTTAATCTGCTTATTATACAATGAGTATGTTGAGAGTGGTAATTTGAGTAAAAAGACCAGCGCACACGATACTTGGCGCGATAAGCAATGGTATAGTATAATTGCCCCTCCCTATTTTGGTAACATTGAAGCAGGCGAAACCATTTCAGATTCCCCTGAAAAATTGATTGGGCGAGTTGTTGAAACTACGCTTTACGATGTGACGGGTGATTTTTCTCTTATACATGTTAAGTTGTTTTTTAAGATAATTGATGTCAAAGGAAATAATGCTTACACTGAGTTTAAAGGTCATGACTTAACAAGGGATTATCTAAGAAGCTTGGTGCGCAGAGGAAGTAGTAGAATTGACGGAATTTTCGACGTACAGACTAAGGATGGTAGAATTCTACGAGTTTCTGCTGTAGCCTTTACTCTGAATCGAGCTAAAACAAGCCAAGAGAGACTGGTGCGAAAAATAATGCGCGATGTTATCTCGTCAAAAGCTTCGCAGCTCTCTTTTGGTGAATTTGTGCAGGAGGCTGTCCTAGGAAAAATTGCCTCAGAAATTTATAACCAAGCAAAGAAAGTAATCCCACTAAGAAAGTGCGAAATAAGGAAATCTAAAGTGTTAACAAAGTCCAAAACAGTAAGGGCAGTAATGGAAGAGGCAATGGAACAAAGGAGAACTGAAATTGTTGAGGGGGGTGAGTCAGCAGTCTCCTAAAATACTTGGACTCGTCTCCTAGGTTTTAAGATTTTTAAGTGAGGTGTGTGGGGAAAATGTCTGAAAAATGTATTAGGTGTGGTTCAACTGAAGTGGATGTGGTGGTGAAGCAACCAATACCTAGAGGTTTTAAGTACACTTATAAGTGTTTAAAATGTCAGCAAACATGGACAAAAGAGAAAAAATCCAAAGTCTAGCCATCCCCTATTCTCACTTCTCGGAGAGAGAGATTAGGCTTTCAGTTAGGCATATACTTGCAAGTATATCATCTAATGTGGAAATGAAAGTTTCTATCTTACAAATGCATTCCACAACTATTTTGACCTTCCTACCCTTAAAGGACATATCAATCGAAATGTTTTCCGGCAGTGGCTTGTTGTCTGGTGTTAATGATTTGGTGATAATTTCTGCCCGTTTCTGATTCTGGCATTCTATGCTAATGCTTGCCTTTATTTGGACCATTTTTTCCACTCAGCTGTTTTTCTATTATCTTATTCAAAAGTTGTAATAGTTTAGTCTCCGTGCCTGCGGCTATGTGTGCTCCCGCCGCGATGTTATGGCCGCCGGCTGTGCCTTCTGGGCTTAGTTCTTTCACTGCGGCTCTTAGAGCAGATCCTAGGTCTATTCCCTGTTGCACTTGGTAATCGGTGGCTCTGGCAGAGACTTTCACCATTCCGTCTGAGGATTCTGCGAAGGCAAATACTGGTTTGTCTTGCGGGATTATACCTGAGGAAATGGCTATTGAGGCTATTGTCCCTATTATCCTGTCGTCTATGAGGTTGCCTCCGTGAAAATACTGGAGGTGTTCCTCCTGTATTACGTTTCCCGGTTTTGTGAGCCAACCCATGTACCCTGCCAGTTTTTCACGGTAATCTGAGGTGATGCTTTCCACCTCTTCCAGTGCTTTCGATCTGTCCCCTAAACATATGGCTACTCCTAGGCCCGGTTTTCTCATGCGTCCGCACGCATTTAGTAAAGCTGAGTATTCTCTAGCGTCTCTAAGTGGGGTTTGCTTCTCTTCCTTTGGTAGGATGTATATTACGCCTACTATGCTTTGTGCTTCTTCAGGGGTCATTTCTGCTGGTCCCAGCATGTATTGGATTAGTTCGGATACTAGTTTTGTTTTCTCTTCTTGGGTAAGGTCAGATATTGTTCTCCAGTTACCGTTATCTTTTAGGGGGATTTTTACCTTCTCCGTTAGGAATTTGAGGCAAGCTCCATGGTTTCCAGATAGGCCAGGTATGAAGGGGTCCGTGGTGTACTCCAAGGCCATAGCTATGGGGCGTGTTTCTCTTCCAAAAAGACGAACTCCCGTGGTTTCCTCGAGTACACCCTGATTTATTCCATCCTTTACTATCTCGGTATTAACTCCGAATAATCGGTGTTGTTCCCCCTTGTCCTGTCTGTCTCCAAGTGCACCCACAACTGCGAGGGGCGCATATTTCATGTTTGACTCATCTATACTTTTAGCTATTAGGTAGGCGACTCCTGAACCACTAATTTCTGTGGCCCCATCAATGCCAGCTAGATGGGGATTTGCCTGAATTATTGTGGTTTCTTTTTCTGGAGGATGATGGTCTATTATTATAACGGAATCCGGTGGAAGGTTTTTTTCGATAATTCCTATCTGGCCACTGCCTAGATCGGTAAAGATAAATACGCTATCCTTGGAATCTTTGATTTCGCGGAGATTTTCTTCCCTCAATTGCTGAACTATTCTGAGATGGAAGCGTGCCTTGCGTTTAAGAAGAAAGGAAGATGTTATGCTGGCGGCGGCTATGCCGTCTGCGTCAAGGTGAGATATTATGCGGAAGAATAAGTCTTTTTCACAAGCTTCTAGTATCTTCTCAGAAACTTTTTTGCATTGTTCGTATAGTCTTGAAAGTTTTTCACTCAAAGTCCTCTTATCCCACACTCGTTTACCTTATTAGAGTGGCTGCTCTTTCAGGTTCGTATCTCCAGTCTGGTGGTAAAATTTTGCGCCTCTTGTAATACTTTGATAATCTGTGAATTTTTGATTCGGTTTCCTGTAATCCCCTTTTTGAATGTAGATCTTTAGGGTTCTCCTCCAAATGTTTTCTTATGGTGTTTGCCTTTTTTATAAGATTGGTTAAGGGTTCAGGCATGGAAGGCGCTAAACCGTTCTCAGCCAATACTTGTGTAATGGATTTGCCTATTATTGCTTTAACTAGAGGTACTCCATACTGGTCTCTCAAAATTAATCCAATCATTGATGGTGGTTGTCCCGCTTTTCCAAGTTCAATTATCTTGTCTGTTACCCATTCAGGCGTGCGGTCAAACCATTCTGGTGGCTTTAGCACGGGAGGCCTAGTAGACCCCGACTTTCCCTTCGACTTTGAGTGCATTCTTGCCATTATTAATCCTCTGTTCTTTTTTGTAGGGATAGAGATAGTAACCATCCTTAAATAAATTTCGAATAATCTAGTGATTTAATCCACTCGGCAAATTTCTTTAAGGCTTTCGTTCTGTGGGAAATAGCCGTTTTTTCAGAAATATCCATTTCCCCAAAGGTTCTTCCGTCTCCCTCCTCAGGGATAAATATTGGGTCAAACCCAAATCCATGTCCCCCGCGTATTTCTTTGCTTATTTTGCCCCTCACTTCACCTTTGAAGGTTGTTGTACTTTTACCGTTACAGAAGGCTATTACGGATTGAAAATAGGCTGCTCTATTCCTCTTATCTGACATTAATTTTAATATTCCTTCATTGGAGATCGTTTTGAAAACGTATGATGAGTATGGCCCTGGAAACCCATTCAGCTCCTTTATGAATAGGCCTGCGTCTTCCACAAATAAGGGTTTTCCTTGGTTTTCCCATGCCTTTTGAGCACTGAATACTGCTATTTCCTCTAGGTTGTCTGACTGTATTTCTATGAGTTTCATGGGTAAATGTAAAAGAAGTATACCATACTCCTTCAGTGTTATTTCTGCTTCTTCAACTTTACCAATATTGCTTGTTGCAAAAAATACCGTTTTCCTTCTATCCACATTGCCACTTCCTTCACTCATTTATTTCATCTTTCTCTATGGTACCTTCCCCTCTTCTCAATTTCGTATAGTCTTTCAATAACCTCCTCTGATTTACTTGTAGCTCTTTTGTAGCCCTCAAGAACCGCTGCGAAGCCGGCTTCTGCATAGGAATAATGGGTGCTTTGGAGTGCTCTGCGCATAAGGTGGAGGTCAACTCCTTGATCCTCAACAGCGACGGAGTAATCACCCAATCCGAAGTCAATAAAGTATACTTTGGAGTTGCTAAGGAGCATATTAGAGGTAGTGAGGTCTCCATGTATAATACCTGCATTGTGTAGACGGCCGATTAACATTCCAATATGGGTAAAAAGATCCTTTTTCTCCCGTTCCTCCATGTTTTGAATAATTGTCTTAACCTGCTCTCCCTCTATAAAATCCATTACAATCGTAGCTTCTTCAAGATCTATGAAGTAAATCATGGGAGTTGGAACACCTGCTTTTCTTGCGTCTGAAAGTAGGCGGGCCTCCTTTACGGTACGGTCGTATCTCAGTTTTTCGTCAAGTTGCGGCACTCTGTATGATTTAGGTATTCTCCTCTTTACAATCACCTTTCTACCGCAACATTCCTCTTTGTACAAGTATGCTTCGGCGCCCTTTTTGTACAGCAACTATTCTAGCACCCTCCCCTGAATCCATGGAATGTCCACTTCGTCTAAACGCCATTTGGGACGCACAAGGCTTTCTTCTACAGTTATAGTTTGCCCACACTTGTATGCAAGTATTCCTGTCCAAGCAATCATTGCACCATTGTCTCCTGCCAAATCTTGCGGCACAACATAGAAGTTTGCTTCGTGCTCGCTAGAAATCGCCTTCAACATTTCCTGCAACCGTTTATTTCTGCCAACACCTCCCGTTAATAGAACCTCCTTCTTACCAGTATGTGCAACTGCCCGCTCCGTTACTTCCGCCAGCATAGAAAAGGCAACTTCCTGTAAACTGTAGCAAAGATCCTCAACTCTACACTCTTTTATCTTATTTAATGCTGCTGTTAAAAGGCCCGAGAAGGATAGATCCATTCCCTTCACCGTGTAAGGTAGAGGAATATAATTTTTCCCCTCCTTGGAGAGGCTCTCTATTTTCGCTCCTCCGGGATGTTGAAGCCCAATTGCTCTCGCAAATACATCTAACATATTACCAATGGCGATGTCTAGAGTTTCCCCGAAGACTCTGTAGCGCCCCTCATCAAAAGCGGTAACCATAGTATTCCCTCCAGAAACATAAAGGGTAACAGGATCCTTCACATTTGTTGCCAACTTACCTATTTCCACATGAGCTATACAGTGGTTTACACCTACCAGAGGCACATTTAATAGGAGTGATAAGGCTCTCGCAGCAGTCGCTGTAGTTCTTAAACAAGGCCCTCAAGGGAGACAAAGGATAAACCTTTACTTAGCCCCGGACCTTGAGAAAAAGCCACCAGATTTATTTCCCTCATGCTTATGTTCGCTTTTTCCAAGGCGCTGCGTATCACTTTTTTAATTACCGCTGCATGGTGTTGAGCAGCCTCCCTCGGATGTATTCCTCCCCTAAGAGGAATATATTCATCCCAAACATTTGAGAGAACTACACCCTTATCATTGACTATGCCGGCTCCGAGTGTATGGGCTGTGCCTTCCAGACCCAGACAATTGATGGACTTTTTAAACTCATTATTATCCAAACTCAATCCCCAACCAAGAAGCGAGTTAGTCGGCCTTCAAAAAAATCAAATTGGAATGTGTTCAAGTCCTATTCTTTACTACCCGCCAAAAAGTGAATAATAAAATATAAATTTGTGAACTTAGAAATATACCGAAAATCTATGGCTAGCCAGCCCCACTAGAACTCTCCTTTTCGTTCTCCTTGCTTTCTCTTTTTTTGAACTCCGTATAGCCACATTTTCCACAACTAAAACGATCGTAATGCTCAGCCATCCAATAGCCATCCCCACATCTTGGGCATGGAGTTTTCAATTTCTCTAACTTGTTTCCACTTATTTTATAATACTTACTCAATCAGAATACCTCCAAGAAATTATTCCGCTTCCTACTTAGTTTTTGGTTTTGCTGGTTTTGCTGGTTTTGCTGGTCCCTCTTTCTTTTTTTCTTTAACTACTTTTTCTCCTAGATTCCTCATTATTATGTGTTTTTGTTCCAGTTGTTTGGCTCTCTCTACGGTTTTGTATAATCTTGCTGTTCCTTTTGATCGAGTCATTCCGTACTCTGATTTAATATTTTTAATGTACAGTTTTTGTATGTCAGCTGCTAGGATTGCTGCTAGCTTATTTCTCACTTCCTCTATTGAGGGTGTTCCTTGTGAGTCGTGGTCTACTATGAATGTTATTTCTTCACGTTCGAGTAGTGGATTTTCTTTTCTTGAAGTTATACTTATTTCCATTAGATGGCCTCCATATGGCTTATGATATCTTTTACTTCTTCTTTTTTATTATTGTCCACTTCGACTATGACCAGTCCCTCTTTGGGTTGGCCATAAATTACTAAGGATTTGTCCGGTGCAAGAAGAATGGCTGGCATGGTGAGCAGGTCTTCTTCACCTTCAACGAATATTTCTATTGGGACATTTGAATCATAGGCTTTTTTCAATATATTCCATACTCCTGCACTAATCATTGCCGCTGGATTCTTTATCTTCATCTGAACACTGTTTGGTAGGCTTACATTCTCATTTACTGTCCTCAATGTTTTTCCGTCAATTATACAGATATCGGGAACTAGCCCCACCTCAATTAGATTTCTAGTTACTATGTCTCCTACAGCTACCAGCTTGGGCGGCATTTTCTCCAGTATTATCTCTTTAGCCTTAAGTGATGTTTGGGGATGCTTGCCTCTCAGAAGGATGCCGAAGGGCTCTTTAAGTCTATCCCTGAGTCTGGCAGGGAGGACTAGGTCTCGAACTGTTTCCAATGTTTAAAACCTCACCTGACTCTTAGCGCATATTTCCCTTTATTTTTTATTTGCAGCTTTTCTGCTATTTGGGAGTTATTAGCATCAAAAATTATGACCACGCCACTATATTCTGTGGATAAAGCAGAAGATTTGCAATTGGGGCATGTCTGCCCTGTAACTATGAGGTGACAAATTTTACAGGCCTTTTCCTTCATTTAAACCCCTTCTACTATGCTTTTTTCGCCTTTTTCTTCTTTTTTGCCTTTTTAGCCACAGGTTTCGTTTCTTTGACTTCTTCTACCTCTTCCTTTTCTTTTACTTCTTCCTTAGCACCGCGAAGTTCTTCCTCTATCCACTCTAATTTACCCAAGAAAGGTTGGCGCATCGTTAATCCTAACTTGCCGCTCCTTATCCCCCCACCGATGGAAACCGCGACAATTCTCGCCCTCACCTTATCATTTTCTTGTATTATACGACCAGTTTCTTTTCCTATCAGAGCGGATCTCTTGGAATCGTAGGAAATAAAGTCATCAGTGATTTGGCTAACGTGGCATAACCCATCAAGGGGGCCTAATCGGATAAATGCTCCAAAATCCACAACCTCAACCACCTCTCCCTCAACTATTTCATGTTGTATGGGTTTGAATGTGAGTACACTAAAAACTACTTTATGGAAGGCAGCTCCGTCTCCCGGAATTAATTTGCCCGCTTCTACATTCTCCACGTCTACAACACATATGA
Organism: Candidatus Jordarchaeia archaeon; assembly: GCA_029856435.1. GTDB lineage: Archaea > Asgardarchaeota > Jordiarchaeia > Jordiarchaeales > Jordiarchaeaceae > Jordiarchaeum. The sequence goes on along the minus strand of JAHQXB010000042.1, from coordinate 18,754 downwards.
CTACCCCTAGGTCTGGGTCAATGATCCCTTCGTATTCTTTTATTAAAATCTCCATAGCTACCTTTTCTATTGGTTCGCCAAATTTTTCCGGCGGTATGCGAACGGTGTCCACAAGACTGATTATTTCGTACATACTTTTCAATCACCTGTGCAACAAGCAAGTATGATTATAATTATCATCAAAAGATTTTATTGTGCGGTTTTATCCCCTAAATTTCGGGATTACGTTTTTTACAGGCTTTAGAGCATTTTTAAGGATAACGCTATTTAAATTTGGAGTAAATTAAATTTTTCGCATTTTTTAAGTTATGGAACCAAGTCTGGCTTTTTTTACACCCCTTTTTCCAAGAATGAGGATTGTTTAGGTTTTTTTCTACCATGGCGAAGTCCAATCAAAAGAGAGAAAAACGGTCTCTTCTTAAAGCATTTAAAGCTTAATGCCCCAACTTCCCATCGCGACAGCTGCCAACATGTCCTTTTCCTATTTTTTAGTTTCTTCTAACAGACACGATTCTTTTTTTGTGAAATCTTGAAATCCTATAATCATTAATTAAAGCTCACAGGTGGCCCTCCATCTGTAAATGTGATTTTTGACGTACAAATATTGTTGGTATTCCCTCAGACTTAAGTTTTCTTCGTAAATTGCGGTCATTAGTTGCCACAACACAATACATGCTTTTTGAAAATTTGACAATTAAATCATCGAGATTCCCATTTTGGTTTGCTAGTTCCACAACCTTGTACCTCTCAGCCATTTCTAGGGCAAGTTTTGCAGCTCTTCTAATCTTTAGTTTAGGATTTTGAGATAGCCCCTTCAGCTCATCAATTGTTCCTTTGAGAATAATAATCTCGTAATTTTGCTTGATTAACCTATCCAACTCTGAAATTATATTTATTCCTATTTCGAATGGAACCATAAGAAAGTTTGTGTCTAAAATCACCTTCAAGACTGGGTTTGAGTTATTAGTCCCCATCCAATCAGTCTCCAACGGCCCGCAATTCTTCGGCTAATAGCAATTCTCTGCCCTTCCTCCGCAACCACAGGTCTTCTCAAAGAAATTTTCACAAGCCCATTGCTAACCGCAGTTGAGGTTCCCACAGTTGCAGTGGGCCCAATATTTAACATTAAAGGCTCCTTCGAAGCTATTGGTTCAACTTTTGACAAGTCTACACTGCCTACAACTCTCTCCAAAAGGTTAACTTCAATACTAAAGCTATCTATCATTGGTGGGAGTGTTCCCGGGCGCCCAGCTACACTGCCCACCATCCCATCAGCCTTTGTTAAGGAGGGATCCAGTTTAGTTCCCAAACCAATCAGACCACCAGGTTTTGCTTCTTCTAGCATTACACCTTCACCCGCTTGAATGCTTGTAACCTCTGTAAATAAAGGCTCATATCTGACACTGCCTCCAACATCAACCCTCAGCCCAGGCCTAATCTCTATCTCATCACCAACCTTTACGCTTCCCTGAATTATTGAGCCTCCAATTACCCCTCCTTTAAGCTCCTCCGGAGGAGTTCCAGGCTTATTAACTTCAAATGATCTTGCTACATACATACGCATAGGTTTTGTTAGATCTCTTTTTGGAGTCGGAATAATCCTTTCCATCGCATCAATTAAAACATCAAGATTCGCTTTAAAAACAGCTGAAACTGGAATAATTTGTACATTTTCTGCCTCGGTGCCTTTCACGAAATCTAAAATTTGGCGATAATTTTCTAAAGCCTTCTCTCTGGAAACAAGTTCAATCTTGTTCTGAACAATAATAAGATTTTTTACCCCAATGATCTGAAGAGCTGCAAAATGTTCTCTGGTCTGGGGTTGGGGGCACGGCTCATTAGCAGCTATAACCAGTATAGCCCCATCTACAAGAGCCGCTCCGCTTATCATGGTAGCCATAAGGGCTTCGTGTCCGGGGGAGTCAGCGAAGGATATGCGGCGGACGAAGACTAAATCTGATTCACAGTGTGGGCATTTGTTACTCTTAGCCATCGCCGCAGTTGTGTAACATTCTGGTGGTGGGCAATTTGGACATTTCAAGATTATTGCATCGGCGTAGCCGAGTTTTATGGAGATGCCTCTTCTTTTCTCCTCGCTGTGTCTGTCTGTCCACTCACCAGATAAAGCTTGAACCAAAGTAGTTTTTCCGTGGTCTACATGCCCAGTGGTTCCTATGTTTACTTCTGACTGGGTTTTCATAGCTTCAATCATTGCTTTATTGTCTGACAGGTGTTTTAGCCTCCTAGAAGTCTTCAATTCTCATTTCTGTGGGATTCTTTTAAAGTTTATCCAAAAAGTCTTGGGTTTCAAGTATTTTACGGGTTTCCGTTGATTACATTTCCGAATCCTCGGGGAACTAGAATCTCTCCATCGGACATTACACATATCCCCTTAATAAAAGTCATTCTCACTTTTCCAATAACATTCCAGTTCTTAAATGGTGAAAACTTGGATTTGCTGTGGAATTTTTCTGGGGAAATTCTCCACTTTTCTTTCAGGTCTACTAAAACCATGTCTGCATCGTATCCCTCAAGGAGCATACCCTTATTTTCTAATTTAAAAATCTTGGCCGGTGAACTAGAAGTTAAATCAACCAGTTTCTCCAACCTCAAATCTCCTTGAGCAACCTTAGTTAGCATTAGGGGAAGCAACGTTTCAAGTCCGGGAAATCCTGAGGGCGCCTCAGCAAATGTTTTTTCCTTTTCTGAGAGACTGTGCGGAGCATGGTCACTTGCAATAACATTTATAACTCCATCAAGTACAGCTGCCCAAAGTGCTACATTGTCGTCCCGAGACCTTAATGGGGGAAGCACTTTAGCCAATGCACCTTGCTTTTTAATTTCTTCGCTTGTCAGAAGGAGATGATGAGGTGTAACTTCACATGTTAATCGTGCTCCCCTGCTCAGAGCCCTTTTTATGGCTACCAATGATTCTGATGAGGAGACATGGCATATGTGTAAATGGCATTCTGTTTTAACCCCCAAATCTGAGTACTTAGTTATCGCCTTCGCCTCAGATGTTGAAGGATGCGAACCCAAAAATACTTCTACATCAGATAGCTTCTGCTTTTCCAACTCAGATTGCAGCGTCTTTATAGTTTCTAGTTCGTCGGGATGCACCAAAACTGGTAGATTATTCTCCGCAGCTGCCTTGAGACATGCAACAATTTGTTCCTCATCCTTGAAATCAACCTCTTCCGTTGGATCATGGGGGTATATCTTGAATCCTTTTATACCTTCCTTGGCAATCTGTTTGACTTCATTTGTATTTTTAGGAAATCCCGCATAAAATGCTACGTTGACAACAATTTTTTTCTCCGCTTCTCGCTTCTTTTCTCTGAGAGTCTTCAGAGAGGAAGTTCTAGGTATGGTGTTGGGCATATCTATAACAGTTGTTACTCCCCCAGTTGCTGCGGCGCAGGTCCCAGTGTAGAAGTCCTCCTTATAGCTGAGTTGCAGGTCTCTGAGGTGGACATGGGGGTCAATTAGCCCCGGCAGTAATAGGCAGCCTTTAGCATCGATGGTTTTATCTGATCTTAGTAGTTCTGGTTCCTTCAAAAAATTGTAGATTTTTCCCTCCTTTACCGCCAACCCGCCTGAGATTATTCCTTGGTACGTAAATATTTTGGAGTTTTTTAAAACTAAATCCACAGTTGAGGATCTCATTGTAGGCATCTACTTTTTATTTTCTACTGTGAACTTGTTTGCCACTAGTCTGGTCAAATCTGTCTTTGTTAGGATACCTACTAGACGTTCTTCATAGTTGAGGACTGGTATGCTCTTAATCTTTTCTTTGCGCATTAAATCTGCTGCGTCACTAATTTTTTTGTCTGGGTGAATCTTGGGAGGTTCTGGTTGCATTATCTCGTTTACCTTTACGTGTCTTATTCTTTCCTCTTGGTGTTTCTCGGGTACACTGTTTCGGAACTGTGCCAGGTACAAAGCTATTTGTCCCTCTGTTACCATTCCCACCAATTTTCCCCCTTCCAAAACGGGCAAACTACTGATGTTTCTCTCAAGCATGGTTCTTCTCACTTTCACAATTCTGTCAAAGGGCGTGGTGGTAATGGGAGAAATTGTCATTACCTGGCCCACAAAAATGTTGTCAACTCGAAGGCAGAGGCGGGCCATAGTGGATTTGGTAATAATACCCACCAGTTTCCCTCCATCCACTACCGGTAGGCTCGAAATTCCCTTATCTATCATGAGTTTAGCGGCGTCATAAACATCCGCTTGGGGACTGATAGTAATTGGATTATAAGTCATAACTCCTGAAACATGCACGCTTGAAGCTTGAAGTGACCGCATCTTACTTGAACCTAACCGGTCAACCATATCCTTTTCAGTGATTACCCCCACCAATTTCCCTTTATCAACAACTAAAAGGCGTGAAACCCTCTTCTTCACCATTAATTCCATTGCGTGGGAAACTATATCATCTTTATCCACAACAAACAAGTCCTTTACCATAACATCCTTAACTTGCAACTTGATTTCCTCCTAGGAAACCTACATTTTATTTTAATTGCTATAAAACATATTTTATTATTTGTCTAAGAAGCGCAGCTTATGTAGGTTTTTGAAAATAAACTAGGTCTTGAAACACATTCTTAATAATTCACTACTAGTTTTCAATGTTTACAATTTGTTCCCTTATTCTTTTCTTACCCTTTTCTAGTTTAGAGTATTGCTGTTTTTTGACGCAAACATCTGGTTGGCGCAACTACTATGTATTCATGGTTTTTATGAGTTTTGTGAAATATCACCTCCTCCCGGCGGAAGAATATTTTCAATTTCGCTTATTGATAATAGGTTTATTTTTTCTTTAAGTTCAGGTGGCGCCTTTTTTAGTAACAAGTATTTTACCTGCTTAGCCAATTTTCCTTTGGGAATCGCGCCAGGTTTGATAACTACGAAGCTTTTGGTCTGTTTTTCAATAGCCGAGGGCGGGCCACAGATTGGTAAAATGTCACCATTACTTTCAATCAAACCCACTGCAAGTGTTAGTGTATTCCCTCTAATATAATTTCTTTGGCCTCGGATCATGAATGAGCCTCTTTCCAAATACTCACCCGAAGGAGGTGTCTGAGAAACTTGGTCGGGGTTCACCCAGTAAACGTCAGCCTGTCCCCAGCCGGACTTCCAGGCGCTTGAGAATGATACGGCAAATTGTGCTGCTTCCCTTAGGGTGATGTCTGAAACTGGCTTTTCACTTTTTTTAATTATTACTACGGGTGCGCCTCTGTAGTCAGCGTGCATAAAGATGTCGTTAGGATCCATATATTTATTGTAGAGGGTAGTGTTTGTTTTAACATCTTTGCCGCCAAGAACTAGTACTCCTTCTGATGATTTAAACCATCTGAATGCTTCATACCACTTTTTCTTACGCCTTTTTACCAGTTTGGTTGGGGCTACTTCTTCGGAAGGCACTTCTTTCGCTACAGTTTCCATCAGTTTCAGCGTTTTTTCGATAGCTTTTTTTGCCCCCTCAGCCTTTAAAGCTGCCTTTTTCGCTTGCTCATAAAAAGCGTTTGCGTTTTCAACCGCTGATTTCCTATAATCTAGCTCAATGCTTTCCCCCTCAATGTTTATCACCAGCTTTCCAGCCTTTGGTTTTAGGTCCTGGAAAATCTTTGCCGAGGGGATTCGGTCACTAGCCTCTCTAATTTTCTCTTCTATTTCGGACCAAGGATGGTTTTTCTGTCTTGCGGAAACAATTGTTTCCAATAATTCTGTGACCAAATGTAGATTTGCATAGATTAAATCTCCCTGCTTTCTGTACTTTTTTTCGGAAAGTTCCATTTTAGATATCTTGGCCTTCTGCTCTTCAAGCATCCTTTTATAGCGGTCAACCTCCGTTTCATGCCTCTCGGAAACCTTTTGCTCTGCTTCGAAAACCTCACCGGCGCTATAGAACTCATCAGCTGCTTGGTTGAAGCTGTCAAACTTTCTAATTTGCATTTTTTCAAACACTCTAAGTTCAAATGGAACTACCGAGATCATCTCCGAGTTTTTAAAAACTATCCTGGGTGCAAATTCTCCCCTCTCCAGAGGCTCCATCAGGGATTTTAAGGCAGAAACTATTTTCTCCAATTCTTGAGACGACACAAAGGATGCGGGTGTATTCTTATCTATCCCCGCCCTAACGCATAACTCCTCTGCATACTCTCCACCAATATTTAGATTTCTCGCTATTGTACGTACCACGTCAGTATCAGAAGTTGAAAAGAGGGATTTTAACCACTCATAATCAACATTATGTGGGTCAACGCCTCTCATTGGCGGGAATTGGAACTCCTTTTTGGGAACAATATCCCTATCCTTCATTTTGAGGTAGTGCCGTGCGATAAAGATTTTTCCTTCTGGGTCTAGTAGAATGATGTTACCATCACCGAAAAATTCAATAATGAGCGAGTATTTATTTTCGGGCAATCCTATATCAATAATTACAAGACGGTCAAAATCATACTGGCGAATCCCTAATATACGCCGGTTTCGAAGATACTTTCTGAGGGTCATACAAAAATTGCTGGGTAACCGGGGTTTGGGACGCTGATACCAAGTTAAGTGAATCCGGCGTCCCAACTCAACCAACAAAGAAACATTCCCATGCATCGGCGATCTTAACTTAAAAAGGAAAATCTCATTAAACTGGTAAATGTTCCTTATCCATGTCCCCTCAACAATTGGTTTCAACTCGTGAATAATTGCGGCGATATCAAAATTGGACATTTCACTCATCATGCAAACCACCCGAAGTTGGAGGATTACTTGATGGAGAATTCCAAAGAGCCTAAGAGTAAACTCATTATGTTGTTTCAAAGAAAATGGCGGGAACAATCGCATAAAGACAAATTATACTGGCTGAAGTCCCTGTTCGCAGCAGTAGGTGCGGTTGTAAGCACAATAATCCGCCCAGTACTTTTCTCTCCATTATTAGATTCACCCTTTTCAAGCGTCCAGCACCCCGCTCTGATAGCTGCGATCGTCGGAGTTCTTATATTAATTGGGCTACCCATATTATTAAGCTACTTTTACTTAAAAATTATACCCGACCAAGTTGGAGGCTGGACACCATACTTCACAACTGGACTTTTAACAGCTCTATTCCTATGGTTAACAATCTGGACAGTGTTATATAACATCATTCTATCCACAGCACCTGCGATATCCATAATGCAAATATTAAAGTATATTGGGCTTTTACCTCCATACTAGACGTGGGACTCAGAAGCTACCCAAATAATAGATTGCAGGCTGAGAGACCGTTCTGACCCAGCGTTAACCTTGCGTAACTTTGGGTTTTTCCCCTCGGTTTCATGGGGAGGTTTTCGCCCGGGGAACGGTTGAAGCGGGCACATCCCTCCTGCTTTCGGTGGGGGGATGTTCCCGGTTGTGGCTCTGCCCTCTTTTGGGCTTTTTCGAACTTCAACTCCGCATTCTGGGCTTTGGCTGGAATCGGCTGCACGGCCCATGTATGTGTGTGGTTGTTTTTGAGGAATGATGGGTTTAATGGTTTTTCTTTAACGTTAACTGTTGGAAGTTTCTCAGGTTAACAAGCTTTATTCCAAAATAGAAGCAGTTTTAATACCCCTAGCCACCTAAAAATCTCGGAACTCCTTTTTGGATGCTTTTTACATTCATCTAAATTTTAACCAAATTTCTGCTCCTTCATTATTATACGGTGATTTGGCTTCTTCCTGTTTTGATTACCAAAAAGAATTTTCATAAATCTACTTTTCACATTGTGAAACCCAATAAATAGGAGGGGTAGAATTGGGGGAATCTGCAACAATTTTTATATCTAAAAATTCTGTCTGGGTTTGAGAAACAAAATCTCCTACTCACCTAGAGCCTGGAGTTATAATTATTGGGTTATAATACTTTGGTGATACAGATATCTTCTCAACATATTTTAGATATGTTCTACGTTATGTTGTTGTTGATACAAAAAGTTACTATTCTTATTAACAAAAATTATTGAAAGTTTAAAAAACAAGAGAATAAATTGCGAAAATCACAGAAAACCTTTTATTCCTTAAAACATTATTAGTTATCCAAGATAAAAAATAATCACTAAAATAGAAACAACTTGATGGGTAATGAATGGGTATAGGAAAGGGAAGAAAAGCGATGCTTGCCGAAATAGACGATCTGGATCGGAAAATACTAGCTATGCTTCAAGAAAACTCCCGAGTACCATTTACTCAAATAGCAAAAGAACTAGACGTACCCGATACAACAATACACTTCAGAGTCAAAAAACTCCTGGAGAACCAAGTCATCCGCCAGTTTACCATAGTGGTTTCAGCCGAAAAATTGGGATATAGCGCTTGTGCTTTGATCCGAATAAACATTGGAGGACACATAATTCCTGATATAAGTGTGCAGAGAACAAAAGAAATCTCGGAAAAACTCAAAAAAATGAACCAAGTAAGATTCTTGGCAACAGGTGACCATGGCACTTCTCTTTACGCGGTCATACTTGGACGTTCAAAGCAAGAATTGGAAAAGCTGCTATCTGAATTGCAATCCAATCCAGATGTCCAAGATTTAAATGTGTGGGATCTGCAAAAGCTACTGAAGGGAGAGGAAATCATAAGTCCAATACCGCCATGAAGGGTGAATGGAAAAAATGATGGAACGAATAAAATCTGGAATACCCGGACTGGACGGAATTCTGCATGGAGGATTCGTAAAAGGAACAAACATCCTAGTTTCCGGGGGAGCAGGAACAGGAAAAACAATATGTTGTATGCAGTTCTTATATGCGGGAGCAGCCAAATATGACCAGCCGGGAATATTCGTAACCCTAGAGGAAAAACCCCGCGAAATAAGGAGAGAGGCCAGCCAATTTGGATGGGATTTCGAAAAACTTGAACAAGAAAACAAACTAATAATAATAGACGCAGCATCAAGCAAAGCTGGACTACCCACCACGGAACCCTATACACTGAGACGAGGCTTTGACATCAGCACCCTCGCCCAAGAAATCTATAAAGCAACAAAACAAATAAACGCCCAAAGGATAGCTATAGATTCACTCAGCGGGTTAGGAATAAGATTCGAATCCCAAACTGCAATCAGAAACGCCATCTTCAAACTCGCATCACTACTAGGAGAATTACAAACCACCAGCCTTATGACTAGTGAAATAACTGGAAAATCTGGATATTCAAGGTACGGAGTGGAGGAGTTCATAGCTCAAGGTATTATTGTTTTATACTTGAATGAGGAGAATGGTGAGCTACGCCGAAGCCTAGTAGTTCGTAAGTTACGTTTTTCAAGTCACAGCTTGAAAGTATATCCCATAGAAATTGGCAGTCGGGGTATTGTGATTATGCCGGGCGGCGAACTCTGATAACGAGTTTTACAGGTGTTCACTTGTTTACAGAGCTTGATTCGGTGTTCGTTCGGATAACGTAGATAAATTGTGTGTTAGCTAACTGCCATTAGTTTTGTAGTTCTTTCCCCAACTCATTTAATTTTGATGGATGTTTATCCTCTCCGAACCAAATCAACTGGAGTTTTCACTTTTTTATGTTAAAATTGTTATTCTTAGTATAGACTTTCCATTTAATTTTTTCCTTTTCTCTTCCAGAAAGTATGGTTTTTTCCGCCTTTTTTGGTGAAAGAAGCCTTAAATAACCCCGGTCAAGGATAGGTTCAGGAAAAAATTAATGAGAAACTCTATAGTTTTTTAACATTTTTCGGTATGATAGTAATCTTTATTTATTTTTGATTTTATTGCTTTTTGATTTGCTGTGTTTAGTTGATTTTATTGAGTCGCTGATTTCGTTTTTGGGGTTTAAGTATGATACTGATTTTGAATGTTGGCTCTTCCACTATTAAATTCAGGGTTTTTAGGGCAGAAGTTGAAGTTGATGGTGGTTTGATTGATAGGATTGGAGATAAGCCGGCTTTTGTGCAGGGCGGGGTTGAGAAACCAATTGATATAAGCACTCATGAAGAGGGTATCAAGTTTATTAAGAAATATTTGGGGGAGAGAAATTTATTGATTGAGGCAATTGGTCATAGGGTGGTTCACGGTTTAGATATTTCAGAGAGTAAAGTGATTGATGAGAAGGTTTTGGAGAAAATTAGGATGGCGGCTCCATTAGCGCCTTTACATAATCCCCCACAGTTGGCGGTTATAAAGGCTTGTGAATCTTTTATGGTGCCTCAAATTGCCGTGTTTGACACATCTTTCCATCAAACCTTGCCTGAGGTCGCTTACACATATGCTCTTCCAAAAGAAATAAGGGAAAAGTACTCTGTTAGGAGGTATGGTTTTCATGGGATATCCCACATGTATGTTTCCCTTAATGAGGCGGGAAGAGTGATTTCCTGTCATCTCGGTAATGGGGTTTCTTTAGCAGCAATAAGGGATGGGAAATGCGTAGATACCAGTATGGGTTTTACTCCTTTGGAGGGGCTGGTTATGGGTAGCAGGAGTGGAGATTTAGATCCGGGGGTTTTACTCTTTCTTCTGAGCGAAGGGTTTACTTATCAGGAGCTTGATGATATGCTTAATAGAAGGTCTGGGTTGCTGGGGCTGTCTGGAGAGAGCAACGATGTAAGGGAGCTTATGAAGTCTGAGAGAAAAGAGGCAAAATTGGCAATTGATGTTTTTGTATATCGCTTGATAAAGTATATAGGGTCCTATGTTTCTGTTCTGGGCGGTTTAGACACGCTGATATTTACTGGGGGCATTGGTGAGAATGAGTGGAGGATTAGGAAAAGGGTTGTGGAGGCTCTTTCCTATCTTGGAGCTAAGCTAAACGAAGAAGATAATCTTTTAAACCGGGAAATTATTTCAAGTAAGAAATCGAGGGTGCTTGTTAAGGTTAAAAAGACTAACGAGGAATTAATGATTGCTAGAGAGGTTTACCGGCTGATTGGGTGTTCCCCCTAAATCTTATTTTAGTTCGTTTAGAAATATTAGTCGGTTTGTTGCGTTATACCTTTTTAGTAGGTTTAATGGGTACTCTATGTCTCCGATTCGGGTTTGGATGTGTGCGTCTGAACCTATGGAGAGCTTTATGTCTTTTTCTTCGATTATCCTTTGGAATTTTTCGTGTTTATAGTTGTCTTTTGAGGTGTTCAATTCTACAAAGAGCTGGGTTTCCAACAATTTTTCAATGACTTTTTCCAATTTTTCGTCTTTTAAGTAGCGTACTTCCATGTGTGCTATACCCACTGGGCGAGAATCTGAGAGTATTTCTTTGAACTTTTTTATTTTTGATATTATTAGGATTGGGTCTCTTGTTTCAATGGGATAGTAGCTGTAGGGGTCTGTAATGTATTCGAATAGATAGTAGTCAAAGTTGTGGCTGGTCAGTGTCTCAATGGATTTATCTGATAGAAAATCGTAGGTTCTAGCGTCTACTTCCAGAGCCACTTTTATCCTGATTTGACTTCTAAATTCTTCGTCTAGAGCTCTAATTTCCTCGTAATAATCCGGCAGCCTTCGAGCAATTTTGGGGTTTTTCTCGGGATCCATAGAAAAGTGGTCAGCTATGCCTATTAACCGCATACCCTTTGATACAGCATACTCTGCAACTTCTCGGCAAGTGCAGATGCCATCTGACCATTTTGTATGGATATGAAAGTCGAAATTTGGTTTCAAAACCAATTTTATACCTTCTAGTTGCGTGGTGCTTCCCATGTAGATTGCTAATTAGTATAGGGCGCCTATTAACAAAGTTTACCATCTGATTATTAACGTTTTGTATAATGACTCAAACATATAAATGCTAAGGAATTCCTTGGCCTCTGGACGGTGCGTTTTTGGAGGCTATCACCACTAGGTCTTCGCTGACCTCGTATGTTTCTTCTCCCCTTAATTGTGCTTCTTTTACTAATTTGACTAATTTTTTCTTGTTCGATTTTTTCCTAAGTGTGGATAGAACTGCCAAGCCTCCATTTTCAATTATCCTTGCGATTTCTTTCACTGTTCTTTGTGGGTGCTCTATGTTCTGAAGGATGGTTACTCCGAAAACCTTGTTGAAAGACTGGTCTCGGAATGGGAGATTGTTCAAGTCGGCTCTTATAAAGTTTGAATTTCTAATTTTTTTCCTCGCAATTTCTATCATCATCTCCGAGAAATCTATCCCCACCACTCTATGCTTTGAGGCGATTTTTTCCATGAGCAAACCTGTACCGCAACCAGCATCCAGAACTAGGTCTCTTTTATGTAGGGCTATTTTTGAGAGTATCGATTTGTATTTCTCTTCCTGAATTTCCCTGTATCTTCGGTCGTACATCCATGCTGTCTGATTATATAGACTCATCCTTTTTTTGGAGGGATTTTGATCCTTCATAGCAAATTTCTTTTATTGTTTCACACAGATAAATACTTGTTGACGGTGGTTTTACATGAATATACGACAACCCGTAGAATACTATTGTAATCCAGATTCTTCCACTGGAGCTGGGGTAATTATAGATGCTCTCAAAAAAAATCGGACACTAATTATCATAGGTGAGTGTACCATAGAGTATAAGGGGCGTGCAAACTCTGAGTTAGGTTTAGGGGAGCGTATAGTGCTTATAAAGAAGGATGGAAGCTTTCTGGTTCACCGAGCTTGGGATTCTCAACCAGTAAATTGGCAACCTCCAGGATGTATCTTTCAAACCAAATCCAGTAAAATGGGTGTGCTTCTAAAGGCTATAAGAAAAAAACCAAGGGAATACATTGGAATATTGTTCCCGAAACTTTTTATAATCCTAGTTTTGAACTTGAAGGACGAAGCAGAATTCATCATGTTTGGTAGCGAGGAAGACATGCAGAGGGCAATCCTAGCGAAGCCTGAACTTATTGAGGAAGGTTTCAAGCCAATTCTAAAGGAAAAGGTGGTTGAGCAGGGATTCGTTGACGTGTATGGTGTAGATAATCAGGGGAGAACTTTAGTAATAGAGTTAAAGAGAAGAAAAGCCCAGGTTCAGGATGTGCTGCAACTATTAAAGTATCTGGAGGATATAAAAAGGAAAAGTGCTGGGCGCCATGTTAGGGCAATGCTCGCCGCACCTTCTATATCTAAAGAAGCGTCTTTAATGATTCAGGCGAAGGGCCTTGAATTCAAAACTCTGAGTCCTAAAACATGTGCTGAAGTTTTAAGATTAACCGCCTCGAAAAAAATAACCGAGTTCATGTGAAAAATGCGTTTAGTTTATATGAACTGGCTCAGAAATAAATTTGAATATTAACCACATTTTTATATACTATATGTGATGTAAATATGTGAAAAAAGGTTCACCCCTAAATTTAAGGTTTCCAGAATTAAAAACATGCCTAAAATGCGAAACTGGACATTTATAAAGAGGTAGGAGTTAAAACTTGCTTTTGCTAATCTTTTACTCCTTGGTAGATATGCCTAGAAGACTATACTGATGGTAGGAGGAAAAAATTTGGAATCAATACTTGAAGAAATATTGAATAGAATAGTTAAGTCGGGCAAAATTAGCCGTGAGGAGGCTTTGAAGCGCATTAATGAGAAAAAGAAGAAAATGGGTGGTTTGCTCACGGATGAGGGAGCTGCTCATCTCGTAGCGAAAGAATTAGGGTTAGACGTCTATGAGAATATTAGTTATAAAAAGCCGGCTCTCGAAATCAAGGACATTTCCTTGGAAATGAGGAACGTAACAATTACTGGAGTGATTACACGCATTTTTCCCACCAAAGAATTTACTTCAAAAGATGGAAGAAAGGGCAAGATGGCCAGCATACTAATTTCTGATAAATCTGGGGAGATTCGCTTGGTTTTGTGGGGTGAGCACGTAGAACAAATTGAAAAGGGTAAGATAAAGGAAGGGCAAATTGTTCGCGTGTTCTATGGCTACGTAAAAGAGGGGTTGAAGGGTAATCCCGAAATACATTTAGGGTACCGAGGAAGATTAGAGATAGAGCCTAAAGACGTGAAGCCCAGTGATTATCCCAAACCAAAAACTGGTCTCATCAAAATAAGTGAAATTGAGCCAAACATGATGAGTGTAGACACTGTAGGCGTCATACAGAGGCTCTCTACCACATCAGAATTCACAAGACCGGACGGCAGTCATGGGAGAGTCTGCAATGCAACTATGGTGGATGAAAGCGGGGAAATAAGGGTTGTTTTTTGGGACGACCAAGTGGAGTTGGCTGAAAGGCTCAGTGAGGGGGACACAATTAAAGTTGAGGGTGGATACACCAAAGTTGGTCTAAGAGAAGCACCAGAGCTACACATCGGTAAACTAACAAGAGTGACTGTAAATCCCGACATTGAAGTAAAGGTTGAAATTAGCCCGCAGCCTCAAGAAATTTCTGCAAAAATCAAAGATTTGAAGCCTGATATGAGAAGCGTGAACATAGAAGGACGCGTAGTAAGTGTTTCCGATGTCCGAGAATTCACAAGAAAGGATGGATCAAGCGGTAGAATGATTTCATTCACCGTTGCGGATGACACCGCAGGAGTTAGAGTCGTTGCATGGGGAGACCATGCTGAAACTCTTAGTGGAATCTCGGAGGGTGACACTCTAAAAATATGGAGAGCCTATACCCGCACTGGTTTACAAGGCGAGGTTGAGGTGCATCTGGGAAGATTTACTGAGGTGGAGTTGAACCCTTCTGAGATTGAAATTCCCGACGTTAAACTCGATGTTAAACCCAGAGTCACAAGTGTAACGAGAAAAAGCATATCTGAGCTGGAGAACAATCAGACAGTTGAAGTCAGAGCTACCCTAGTCCAGCTTTACCAGAAAAAACCAGTTTATGAAGCTTGCCCTAAATGCGCCAAAAAAGTTGAAAAAGTAGAGGAAGAATGGACGTGTAAGAATTGTGGGCCAGTAGAGGCGCCAGTAATCCGATACATGTTCAGCGGAGTCTTGGATGATGGCACCGGAGCGATTCGAGCAAACTTTATGGGAGACGCGGCTCAAAAATTGCTGAATATGACCCCCGAAAAGGCGTATGAACTAATTAGAAAATCCAGTAACCAAATAGAACCCCTAAAACTTAAGGCCCCAGAAGTTGAAGGCAAAGAAATAGTAGCCACAGCAAGGGTTACATACAACGAATTTACAAAATTATTAGAACTAAACATAATAGACATTAGAGAACCAAACCCTGAGGAAGAATCAAAAATACTTATGTCAAAACTTAATAAGAAAAAGTAGAAACTCTCCAAATAGAGAATCACCAGTGGGAAAAGGCATTCAAACTGAAATCCAAATTTCATCTTTTTCTACACCCTCTAAGAGTATGAGAGGAGAAAAGTTCAAATCTAATCACTGTTACTGCGCAAAGCGAATCTAACTCTTCTCCTGAAATGAAAAGACTTAAAGTATAAGTACCAATTTGGTGATATGTTTGGCGATATTTTTGGAAGGAAAATCGGAATGCCCTGTATGTGGCAAAAAGACACTTGAAAGTAGCTTTACGGACTTGAACATTCCCTACTTTAGTGAGATATATTTAGTGAGGCTTCGATGTTCTTCATGTGGGTATAAGGTAAGTGACTTTTTAAGTACACGTTACGGGAAACCAATCAGATGCACCTATAAAGTCAAAAATGAGAAAGAACTAACAGCCCGGGTAATCCGGGCTACCACGGGAACCATAAAAATCCCCGAGCTAGGCACCACAATCGAACCAGGCCCAGCCTCCGAAGCGTATGTAACCAATGTTGAGGGCGTCATTTCCCGAATATTAGAAGTCGCAGAAACCGCAAGGGAATGGGCTGAAACCGAAGAACAGAAAAGAAACAGCGACATCGCCATAGAAAAAATAAAAAAGGCAAAAACAGGGGAAATGCCCTTTACTCTGATACTGGAGGATCCCTTCGGAAACAGTATGATAGTAGCTAAAAACCAGTCAGAAGTAAAAGTTAAAGAGTTAACAGTAGAAGAATTGCGAGATCTCAGAACTGGAGGCTTAATGTTCTTTACACCAAGCGACTCGAACGAATCCACACAAGAAGACTAACTGCCAAAAATAATTAAAAACCTTGCTCCAATCATTCAAGACCACAAATATCTCCTATAATATTTAGAATGTTGGCAGCTTTGGAATATTTGCACCTGACTGTAAGGCGTTCAGATATAGTGACGCAATAATTACAACGATAAGAGCGACGCAGGCAATAACGACTATGCCTGGTCCAATTTTTGGTCCCGCAGTTTCTTCCTCAAAGAAACGAATGAGACCCGCGCCCGCAACTGGCATCGGGGCTGTATCTCTGGCTCTTCTTCTCTTAATTTTGGACATTTCTTTTCCTCCTGTAACTTTACTTCGCATCCTTTCATATAAAAATGTTTTCTAAAACCTGCTCTTGTAGAACAAATTATGAATTTTTAATTTATCCTTGATTTAAAAAACCAAAAATATGCAACAAGAAACTAAAGCATTGTGTTCTCCATTAATTGATTTAGCTTTTTTAAAATTCGTGTTTGAAAACAAATTTAAAATCTGTTTATTGTTGTAGAGGGTTTTGATTTTTAGAATGTGAATTGGCATTTGCAGGGGTTGTTATTACATCTGGGGCACTTTCCGGGGTATTTTGTTTGGACTGCTTCTTCCAAGTCTATGTTTAACACGTTAGCTAGGCTCGCTAGCCAAGCGAAAACGTCTGCAAATTCCTCTTTGATTTTTTCTTTATCTTCGGTTCTTAGTACTCGTGCGAGTTCTCCGATTTCGCTTACCAGCCAAGCAAAATTACCAAGTTTACCCCTTTTCTCATCATTTTTAAAGTAGAGGTCACGCATTAACTGTTGGAATTCCTTTATTTCCATTAGGATCACCTCGCCTGTGCAAGTAGGATTTCCTTAATTGTGTGATTAACGGAGATTTATCCCATGCTGATTACCAAATAGTTTGGCGCAGTACCATATTTGAATTCAACATTCTGTTACTGCTATACTCTCGTTTCTAGACCATTTATACCTTTTTTTAATTTTTTGCAAGCTTTCTAAAACTGGTTAATAATTTTTTAGAATGGCCCAAGGTGCAAATAATTTAAATTGTATCATGTATATAATTAAATTAGAAATTCTACAAGCATTAGGGCGTTTCAAAAATCGGAGAAAAACGAATCCAAATTAACCTCTCTTAAATATATTTAAATTAAAAGTAATAATTAAATATCCTAAAATTAAACCTGCTTTTAGTGGGAACACATAGGATAGGTGTGGCTTCCAATTAGGTATGGAGGAATGCAAATTTTGAAAGTACAAGACATCATGGAAGAAAAAGTACCATTCGTAACTGTTCCAGGGACTAGAGACGAAGTGCTAAATGTTATGAGAGAGACCAAAAAAACCTACTTACCTGTCGTGAAGAAGGGTAAGATGGAAGTTGTGGGTACAATCTCAGAGAGAAATCTTATGGATAAGCCTGAAGAAAGTCAAATTGCGTTACTTATGAAGAGAGATCCCATAACTGTTTCCAAGGAAACAACGGTAAGGGAGCTGGTTAAGATACTTTTAGAGAACAATTTGAGGTACGTACCTGTCACTAAAGACGGCAAAGAACTGGTGGGCATGGTATCAGTATCGGATGTGGTTAGGAAGGCCATAGCGGTGGAGAAGGATTTGGGCCCCATAAAACACTATGTTAAGAAAGAGTTGGTTACTGTTTGGGAAGGCACACCTGTCCCCGTCGCGTTCAAAATAATGAGACTAGCAAGAGTAAGTGTATTACCTGTACTTGATGATAATGGTAATTTGTCGGGTATAATTGATGACTCCGACTTTCTACATCTAAGCGAGGTGGTTTCCGAAGAGAAGGTGTCAAGTATATCTGCTACCAGCGAGGGCACCGACTGGAGCTGGGATTCTGGAGACATTTTTCACATCACCACTAAAATACTTCGTTTGCCCAATAGGCCAATTAAAGAGGTAATGACCAAAAGCGTGGAAACCGTAACAGAGCTCACAAGCTTTGAAGACTGCGCCAGAAAGATGAGAAAGTTTGATTTAAACCAGATACCAGTCACCGACGCTAAAGGAAACCTCAGCGGAATAATACGCGACATTGACTTAATCAGAGGCTTCTTCCAGATCAGCAAATAAAAATAAGCGAACTTAGTGGCAAAATAACCCCATCAAAATTTCCACACCTTAGTTCATAATACTTATGGAAACTAAAAGTCGGGAACTCTTCTGTTGCCCATTTACTTCTTTGTGGCTACACGCTTCTTAAGCCGGAGTCTTTTACTTTTACACCTACGACACTTAGTTGCATATAGGGCGTTTCGCGCGTAACACTTCCTACATACCTTAACATATAATAGATGTGTTGCCGCAATTCTTCTCTTGTCAGGATCTCCAATAGGCATACTCCGTCACCTGCGAGTTGAACACTGTCATTTTAAAGATATAATACACTTTTAAGCTTTTTCTACAAGTATGTTGGTAATCATAGACCTTTTTTGGGGTTGTAGTCTACGTGGTCAAAGGTAGACTTAGGGCTTCATATCACCCACGCCCCTCACGGGTTCGTAGGGATCCTTCTTCTCCACCCCATCAAGGGCAACCCACCCACAAAGTTGAACTCCTTTTGTGGGGAAACTCCTCTCACCCTGTGATAAATGTTTATGCAGGCGTTTGAGATGCCGGTCTACTTTGAAGCCACAGCAGGGACACCTGAAAATCCTCTGGCTCCTTAGAGCTTTATTTGCCTCTCCGCATCTGCTACGAGTTTTTCGAGGTGTACCCTAGACTGACTTCCACCACTGGGGCCTAAGAAATTGTAAAAGTTTTTTATCATTAGTTATATTGG
>JAHQXB010000114.1 GCA_029856435.1 Candidatus Jordarchaeia archaeon | reverse complement strand
TGAGGAATTCAAGGTGCCATGACGATATGAAAAACTTCTTTTGTGCTTGGCACGTAGTGGAGGGTGTACGCCGTATAGAGTCTCTCATTAATTTTTTCCTAAACCTCTTCTTAATTGGGGTTATTTAAGGCTTCTTTTCCCAAAAAAGGCGGAAAAAACCATATTTTCTGGAAGAGAAAAGGAAAAAATTAAATGGAAAGTCTATACGGCGTATTTTTGGGCAATATTAGTTTAAGGGTTGTATTTTGAATCTTTTTGTAGATTCTTGGAACATATGTTCTAGTAATAATGGGAAGAGAATGTCTTTTTCAAAAATTGTTTTTTAATAAAAATCGTGTTTAGTTTTCTTTTGTGTAATCTAGGTGTTTGGCTGCGAGTATTATTCCGGGTATCATTGTTGCTGCGGCTATGGTTATTATGGTGAAGTGGGGGCACAATTAATTTTGTGTCTCCTGCTGCGTGTTGTTTGTTTTTCGGCCTTCATCCCTTTTGGGGTGCCCTTTTCGGCTTTTTACCCTGCAGAATAACTCATAATGGGCTTCGATATGGGGACACAGGACGCGACAATAAACGTACACCCAAAAGGCGACGCCCAGTTAACTGTGCCGATACTCATATCGGAAAGTTTATTTATTCGTGTTTATTTTCTGTAGTGTAGAATATTAATTTAGGAGCTGTAGTGTTTTGGTTGGGAAACCATGCCAACCCTCTTGCCAGTTCTTTCAGTGTACACAGCGGGCACTCCAACCGAGAAAAACTAAACGGGGAACAGAACTTTTTTGCTCTTGGGGCGAAGATTTCTGCATAGGGCCACAATGCATACATGCGGACTGTGTTAGAAAAAAATTAAAATCAGACCTTACATGTGGTCTTGAGCCGCCTAAGCCTCAACAATTTAAAAAAGTTGAACAAGAATTTGAAGTAGAACCCGTAAAAATATCTGAGAAGTGGTCTCTTGATCATGTTCCCATAAGAGCGAAAACACTGAAGAGGATTAAGGCCCTTAAATATGACATAGACTGAGTGTAATTAGGAATTTTTCACCTGCAACATAGTTCCTCTATCTACTTTTAATTTTTTATTTATTCTCAAATATTCTCTTATTTTTCTAGTGAGTTTTAAAATATACCTTTTTTGAGGCTTCAGTTACCTTTTTCCTTGTTCTCGTGTTCCGTTTTTTCTTTTAAACCCAAATTTATAACAATGTTATAATATGATGACCCGTTTGACAAATGAGGATTAAAATTATGAAGAGTGGCCAAGTGGAAGCATTTCTAATTTTCCAAGAGGTCTTCTTGTTGCCTTTAAGTTTTATAGTTTAGGAAGGTGTCTAGGCGGGACTTTGAAATTTTGTATTCTGGTTCTCGGCTACTCATCAGGTAATTCCTTATTTTTAGTGTTTCATTAATTCTCTCATCAATACTATCTTTTTCACTTTTCGATTCGCAGATCATTATGGTTTTTTGTAAAAAGTTTTGTTCCTTCAAAAAAGAGAGGATGAATCTCCATGGAAGTTGATTTGATTTGTTGTCAAGAGTGGTGTGGGCTTTTTCCCCTCTTCTTGTGGTTATGATTCCAGAAATGTGTATGGGCACCTTATATTTTTTCAGGTCTATACTGCCTTCTAGTAATTCTAGTCTACGTAGTAAACCTGCCTCATTTGTTACCATTCCTCCCCTGGCGAAGTCGTGGGCCAAGTCCCAGCAGATCAGGCAGTTAGTTTCGGCTGCTATCCTAATTAAGGTGTCAAAGTCTGCGAAGGATTTAACCTTTCCTGCAACTTCTGGCGCCAGCATGACTTTGTGTCCCCTATCCTCTCTGATCTTCATTATTTCGGTTAAGAAGCTCTTGACTCTTGTTTCACTGGTTCTCGTTTTCATTGAGCCACAGTGGAATGTAATGTGGGTAGCACCCAGTATATCGCCCAGTTTTAAATTAATGCTGAAGTGTGCCTTTGTGTTCTTTACACGTTTGGCGCTACTGGTGGTTAAACTTATGACGTAGGGTGCATGTACACTTACAAGCAGACCGCGAAGATTTTCTGACAACATTTGTGTCTGTTCCACGGTTGGATAAAGAGGAGCTGAGCTGCCTTTGGGGGCGTAGAGCACGTTGCCTAGGAAAAGAATTTCTAAAGCGTTAAGTTCATTCTCATGTAGTCTGCTTACTATGTGGGAAACTTTTTCGTATGTTGTGTATACTGAAAAGTGGAATGCGGGAAAACCCAAAAACAAATCTCTCACCAGATGAGTGTGGAATAACTAGTGTTGCGGTGCTATTATTGTTTTTCATTGTTTAGGGACTGATTATATATCCTCTTTCTTTATTAATTATGTGGTTGTTTCTTTTTTAGATAAATTTATATGTTGGTTTGGACAATTTGCCTATGGATTAAATGTATTCATCTTCACTGAAGTGTAATTAACTACACTAAACTATTAGGAGATGAGGGAGAGCAAACACAACAAAGAGGGAAAAAAGTGAAAATAAGAATAAAAACCCCCAGCAGACTACACTTCACCCTAATCGATCTCAACGGCGCACATGGCAGAATCGATGGGGGAATAGGAGTAGCACTAAATTATCCAAACGTACTTATAGAAGCGGAAAAAGCGGACAAAATCATAGTGGAAGGAGAAAAAAAAGAGCTAACAGAATTCATTGCTAAAAATGTCATTGACAAAATCGCGCCCGGCAGCGGTATAAAAATAAAAGTTAAATCCACAATACCCGAACACATAGGTTTAGGATCAAAAACCCAACTCTCCCTAGCCGTCGCAACCGCCATCAGCAGAATCAATGGAGGCACCTTCTCAGTAAGAGAATTAGCAAGAATCGTTGGGCGAGCTGGAACATCCGGCATAGGCGCCGCCGCCTTTGAACATGGAGGATTTATAATGGACGGGGGACACACATTTGGACCGGGAAAACAGAAAGAAAAGTTTCTACCTTCATCAGCTTCAAAAGCCCCCCCCGCACCCATAATAATTAGACAGGATGTTCCAGAGGATTGGTTATTTGTAATCGGAGTGCCCAACGTGGACAGGGGGGCACATGGAGCCCGAGAAGTGGGAATCTTTCAAAAATATTGTCCCCTTCCCTTGAGTGAAGTTGAAAAACTTAGCCATCTCATCTTGATGAAAACTCTTCCAGCACTGGTAGAAGGAGATATCCAAAATTTTGGAGAAAGCCTTTTTGAAATACAGAGGGTTGGTTTTAAAAAGGTAGAAGTTGAGTTGCAGGATCCTGTGGTAAAGAAGTTAATAAATCATATGATGATGAAAGGAGCCTATGGTTCAGGAGTAAGTTCCTTCGGCCCCGCAGTTTATGGATTGGTGGAAGGGATAGAAGCCGCCGAAAAATTAGCCTTGGAAACAGAGCTTTTCCTCAAAAAGCATACTGGAGGAAGCGTATTCATTTCAAACGTTAACAACAGTGGCGTTGAAATAGAAGAAACCGATTTAATACTACTTAGCAGTTAATTTTTTTACTCCCCACTTTGTAAGGGGGCTACTTATGGTTAGAGTTTGTGGAATTGATCCCGGAACTGGATCGTGGGATTTTATTGGGCTGGAAGATGGAAAATTAATTCTAGACACTTCCATTTCCACTAAGAATATTGTTTCAACACCTTCGCTGGTAATTGACGTGGTAAAGTCAATGGGCAACCTAGACCTAATTGTTGCTCCCAGCGGGTATGGTCTGCCACTCACCAGAATTGATGAACTTGACGAGAAAAAATCCTTTCTTCTCACACTAAAGAGGGAGGAGGAAAGGAAACTAATAGGGCTGAACGAAGTGATTGAGCTTCTTAAACGTGAAAAAATAAACGGCTACTTCATTCCGGGAGTCAAACATCTACCCACCGTCCCCAAATTTAGAAAGGTGGGTAAAATAGATATGGGAACCTCAGACAAACTCTGCAGCGTAGCACTTGCACTATATGAGGAGTCCAGAAGGCTGCAAAAAAACTACAGCAAAATATCCTTTGTTCTGGTGGAGATGGGTAGTGGATTCACCGCAGTTATGGGAATTAAGAATGGACAAATAGTTGATGGGATAGGGGGAGCAGAAGGCGGTATAGGATTTTTAGCCTGCGGGGGGCTGGATGCAGAAGTAGCCTATTTACTGGGTAAGTTTGACAAGAACCTGTTATATACAGGCGGAGCTGCATACATCGCTGGGTATAATGGATTAAGCCCACAGGAATTTGAAATTATGGCTGAGAGGGATGAGCGTTTTAAAATGGCTTGGGAAGCCCTCCTAGAAAGCACCGTTAAGGACATTGCAGCAATCAATGTTTCAGTAGGTGATGCGCCCCAAATACTTCTTTCAGGTAGGCTATCAAGGGTGGAAGGAATCCAAAGAGAACTTACCCAAAGATTATCAGGCTTCGCAGGTGTCAGAAGAGTTGAGGGGTTTGCCAAAATAGCAAAGGAAGCAGCTCAGGGAGCGGCTCTAATTGCTGATGGACTGGCAGGAGGCAGTAACAAGGATTTGGTTGAATCTTTGAAGATTAGGGAGGCTTCGGGAACTGTCCTTGACTATGTTTATTTTAAAGAGATTGAAGAGTTGAGGGAGAAACTTGGTATTTAACATAGCATGGTGCATTACGGGAGCCGGCCATTTCCTTCTTGAAAGCTTTGAAGTATTCTTAAAGTTGGCTAGTAATAGACAGTTTAAAATCACCACCTTTTTGTCATGTGCAGGAGAAGAGGTGGCACGCATTTATGGAGTTCTTGACAAGCTTAAACAAATATCTCCGGGAGGCTATTATCAAGAAATAGTTTTGGAGAGGGAGCAGGGGAAGGGGTTTCCCAAGGCTGGGAGGCTCGCTAGGGGGACTTATGCTCTTCTTGTGATTTCGCCAGCAACAGCCAATACTGTAGCAAAGATAGCTTGCGGAATAGCCGACACATTGGTGACCTCCGCCTTTGCACAGGCACAGAAGGGAAATGTACCGGTATACATTGTACCTACAGATTATAAGGAGGGCATAGTTACCACAAAGCTACCTGTTGTTATAGACTATGAAGCTTGTAGGGGATGTGATACTTGCCCGCCTCTAATAAAATGTTCGAGCAATGCTATTAAGATGGTTGGGAAGCCCAACATTGATTTGACCCTGTGCCGATGCTGTAAAATATGCGTAGACTTATGTCCTTACGGCGCGATTAGTTTTGGAAAAGAGGTAAAAACTAGGGTGCGAAAATTAGACGCAGAAAACGTGCGCAAAATAATGCTCTTTGAGGGCGTAAAGGTTTTGGAGAAACCCTCCGAAATCCATGATGCCATTTCGTCTCTGGGTGTGAGTTAATTGAAGATTTTACTAGTCACTGGGAGGCTGGCTAAAGATTACGTAGAGAAGGTCGCTTCTCAGAGTAGTCTAGAGGTTGACGTTATTGCATTGCCTGTTTCGGTGGCCGCATTCTTATCTCCCGACTTTATAGTTAAACAGTTGCGGGACAAAATATCCCAAAAATATGATTTGTTAATTGTCCCCGGTCTTGTTAAAGGGGACGTTAGCATAATTGAGGATGAACTGAAAATTCCAACTTTTAAAGGTCCAAAGTATGCCTCCGATATCCCATTGATTCTGGACAATTTAGATATTCCCCTATCAAAGATCTACCCTGCAGACTATATTCTTAAAAAAAGAGGAATAGAAGAGTACACTTATTTACTTTCCCAATCGGAAAAAAGTACTATTGAGGATTTTAGAAATTTCAAGATAGGAAGGGGAATCAAACCGGTTTATGTGGGCCTCGATTTTCCGCCTAGAGTCCTAGCTGAGATAGTTGACGCGCCAAAATTAGATTTGGAAAAATTGATACAAACTGCAGAGTACTATGTCCGCTCCGGGGCAAACATGATAGATGTGGGGGCAGTGGTGGGTGAGGACAATTCAAGCAAACTCGGAGAAATAATCTCCCTACTGAAAGAGAAATTTCTGGTGCCCGTATCCATCGACTCCATGCTTCCCTCCGAAATAGAGGCAGGAGTGGAAGCTGGAGCGGACTTAGTTTTGAGTTTAGATCAGGGTAATATAGAGGAGCTGAAGTCTCTGCCTAAGGATGTAGGCGTAGTTTTGCTTCCAACCAACGTTAAAATGGGGTTCCTGCCCAAAACGGCCAAAGAACGAGTTGAAAATCTAATAAACTTGTGTCAGACTGTTGAGAGGTACGGATTCAAAAAAATCATTGTTGATCCCCTCCTAGAATCTCCAATTAGTCCCGGTTTATCCAAATCTTTGGAGTCCTATATACTGTTCAGGAGAAATAGTCAGTCTCTGCCCATGATGTTTGGGGTGGGAAATGTCACAGAATTTATGGACGTTGATAGTGTGGGAGTCAATGGTCTTTTGGCTTGTTTAGCGGTAGAACTTGGAGTATCCCTTCTCCTAACCACAGAACACAGTGTGAAAACTAGACGCAGCGTGTATGAACTTAGTAGGGCGACCATGATGGCCTTTATAGCTTCTAAGAGAGATAAAACATTAAAGGATTTGGGGTTGACATTGCTAAAATCAAAAAGTAAGACTGATTACATAGAACCACGTGTTGAGAATGTTGAGGTGGTAGAAACCGGCGTAGCCGATGAGTCCTACATCCCCGACCCTAAGGGCTACTTCAAGATATGGGTTAACCATGAAGAGGGAAAATTATATGTACTATTTAGTGATTCAAGCTCAAATAAAGAGCTGCTGCTTAAAGGCTTGTCTGCGGAGGCTCTCGGTAAGAAAATTATTTCTTTAGGACTAGTTAGCAGGATGGATCATGCTCTGTATCTCGGCAGAGAATTAAGTAAGGCTGAAATATGTTTACTTTTGGGCAAGAGCTACGCTCAAGATTCGAACATTTTTGGAGAGGATGAATAGTGGTGGAACTTCCAGACGTTCAAAACCAGGAAGCGCTTTTACCCATAGGTCTGGATAAGGTTGGACTAGTTGGCATAGTTAAACGTGTCAAAATAACTAAAGATGGCGAGGAAATTATCCTCTTACCTTCAATTTCAGCATTCATCGATCTTCCTCACAACATGAGGGGGATTCACATGTCTAGAAGTATTGAAACCATCGAAGAAATAATAGAGGAAATTTCCTACCGCCCTATGGCAAGCATTGAGGGTTTTTGTGAGAAACTAGTTAAAACGCTTCTTGAGAAACATGACTACGCTTCACATGCAATAGTTAACATGGAGAGCCCACTGGTTTTCGATGTAAAAAGTGGGGAAACAGGGGTTAAGAGGCAAAAGCATTACATTGTGTACGCCAAAGGAGTGGGGGAAAGGAGGAAGGGAGAAATAGCTACCAAAATCTTTTTGGGGGTAAGCGGTCAAGGCATGACGGTTTGTCCCTGCGGGCAAGAAATCACTAAGGACTATTCAAGAATTATGCTTAAAAACAGAGCTAAGGAATTCAAAATAAGTGATGACTCCATTGAAAAAATTTTAAACCTCATACCCATAGCTTCACACAGCCAAAGGTGCAGAGCAAAAATAATGATAGAGGTTCCCAAGGAGCAATCAGTAGGCATAAAAGACCTCACACAGATAATTGAGGAATCCATGAGCGGTGTGATACAAGATGTTCTAAAAAGGCCAGACGAAGCCCAGCTAATACGCATAGCACACCTGAACCCCAAATTTGTCGAAGACACAGCACGGCAGATAATTTACCGAAGTGCTCAAAAGTTTAAAGAACTTCCGGACTCCACCGAAATAGTTGTTGAAGTTGAAAGCATGGAATCAGTACACGGCTACAATGCCTACGCCACAAAGGCCACCACCCTAGGAGAGATAAGAAAAGCACTAGACCCATTTCCCACAAGAACAATCTATAAACCAAGCCACCAAAAATTGTAAAGAAAAATAAATGTTTGAGTGTGAAAAATTGAGATACAGGAAGCCCATTCTAGAGGGGGATTTTATAGAGGACAAAAATAATCTAATTTTTGATGTAAAGGGTCTAGTGCATCCCCCCGATAGGGTAATAGCATATCTGAGATATTATCCAGATGCTGAAGGGGAGAGAACCAGAAAGAATGGTAAGAAGTATAGTAAGGTTTACTCCCTAGAAGACAGAGAAAAGTATCTAGTTAAACACTTCCCCCGATATGTATATTTTGACGCCGTGTTTGGTTTGAAGCTTGAAGGTGTTCTAAGAAGTCAAATAAAAGAGGTTCACAAGCCTACAGATAAGCTTCAAAAATTGTTGGTTGCAGAGTCCTTGGATGATTTGGAGAGGGATGCGCTACTCTTTGTGGAAATTCTCCGAAAAGAATCTAAAATTTCAATAAACAAAATAGGAGTATCTGGCTCTACTCTAGTTGATTTGGCAAATCCCGACTCAGACGTGGACATAATAGTTTATGGCGAAAAAAATTCCCGCAGGGCATACGAGGCGCTGAGAAACCTCTTCAACAACAGCAACACCGCAATAAAACCTTATAACGAAGAAGGTTTAAGAAAATTGTACAATTTCAGGGTCAAAGACACACTGATGAGTTACGAAGACTACCTATTTAGCGAAAAGAGGAAGTGCACATCAGGAGAGGTTAATGGAAGAGACTTCTTTATACGGTTTATTAAGGATCCAAGAGAAATACGCGAGAAATACGGAGACTCAAAGTACGTATCCCTAAACATTGCCAGAATAGAGGGAATAGTTACTGATGATAGTGAATCCATATTTACCCCTTGCAAATACGTCATAAAACATACAAAAACTTTGGAGGGTGAAGCCCCCAAAATCAGGGAAATAGTGTCCTACCGAGGACGCTTCTGCGACCAAGTCAGAGAAAACGAAAAATTCATTGCCCAAGGAAAAGTCGAGAGAGTAATCACGAAAAGTGAAACATACCACAGGTTACTTTTGGGAGGAGGAAGAGGGGACTTTTTAATCGTCAAAAGAAATCATCACAAATAGCTATTTCAAAAATTTTTAGGAGACTTAAATTTGCGTGGAGAAAAAGATAGAGACTACCTTAAAACCCTCGAGAACCTATTCTTCTGTGTTATTGGCTACACTCACCCTCCAGACAGATTTTTAGCCTATTTAAAATATATGCCGAGTGCCGAAGGAAAATGGGGAAGCACACAGAGATTCCAAAGAATGTTAAAACAGTACGATGCCAAATCTGTGGCTGAGGGATTCAAACTATTGGAAGAAAAATATCCCCATTACCTATACGAAGACCAGGTAAACAACATCATAATTTCTGCGGTGCCACTAAACTACATAGCTGAAAGATACCATCCAGAGGAAAAGGTGAAGGAACTCCTTAAGCGTAAAGACCTCGACCCTCTGGAAAAAAAGGCTATTCTGTTAATAGAAATGATATCTGACGAGAGCGGGGTGCCCATGGAGAAATATGGAATAACTGGCTCCATACTCATAAACATCCATAACCCCAATTTTTCAGACATAGACCTAACCGTCTACGGAAGAAAAAATTCCCTAGCAACCAAAGAAGCCGTCCTAAATCTTAAAAAAAGCGGGCCGCTAAAAAGTTTCCAGGGAGAGGTTGCCCAAGAGTGGATTAAAAAGAAAGAGGGATTATTCCAACTAGACTCAAAGCAAGCGAGGCTCCTCCTAGAAAGAAAGTGGAACATTGGTTTTTACAAAGGAACCCGCTTCTCCATCCACCCCATAAAGGAAGAATCAGAAATCAAAGAAAAATACGGGGAGAAAAAATATAAAAGCAAAGGCTTCACACTAATAGAAGCCACGGTGAAAAACGCCAGCGAATCCCTCTACCTACCATGCAAATATGAAATAGACAACATTACAGTAATAGAAGGGGAGAGTGCCGAAAACATAAAAGAAGTAGTGTCATATGAGGGAATCTTCTGTCACTTTGCAGAAGAAGGGGAACGGATCAGAACTAGAGGAAAACTAGAGGAGGTAACACCCCAAGAAGTAGGAAAAAAATACCACAGGATACTCGTAGGCTCCCCAGAAGCTCAAGCAAAAGACTTCATCCACATAATCTAATTTAAAAAACATTAGCTATAAAAGAAAATGAATTATTCTTCGATGGTTACTCCATACACTTTGAACTTTAATTTTTTATAGAGTGTTAGGGCAGGAACATTATTCTTAAAAACTTTCATTTTAACTTCTTTAATTCCCCGATTCTTAAAATCCCTTAGCAGTGTCAAAAGTAAACTGGTTCCCACCCCCCTTCTACGATATTTCGGCAAAACACCCAACTGAACCGGTAAACCTATTTTTCCCCGTGACTCAAACATTAAAAACCCCACAATTCCCCCGTCAACCTCAGCAACAAGGGTCTGCTCTAAAGGCCACTTCTCGGCAAAGTCCAAAGTCATAGGTATGAAGGGATCAGGACAGTGGGTTAGACTCTCATTCACTAAATCCACAAATTTCTGCAGCTCGTCCCTCCTTATGTTCCTAATTATTATTGAATTATTTATAAGATTAAAAGGCAAATCATCTAGATTCGTCTTGGTCATATAATAGTAAATTGTTTCCTTTTTTCCATAACCCCCTACCCTCACACTTTTTTCTAGTTCCGCCGCCATTTTTTCCCCTCAGCTAGTGCCCCATAAACTGGCGAATAGGAATCTGCGAGGTAACATAAGTGGCTCTCCCGACCTCTACGAAGCAAGCTTTTCTCTTCAATATGTACATAGTCTCTATGTTGCTCTCCAAAACCTCGCAGGTCACCTTCTCCACCTTTTCTGATTCAAAAAAGTCCAAGACCCTACTTAGGAGAGCTGAGCCCACTCCCCTGTAACGGTAATTTTTTAAAACTCCTAATTCCGCAATGTAGCCCTGCCTACAATTTTCTACATTTGCAACCGCCGTAATAGCCATACCCACCGGGTAACCGCCTATCTCTGCAATGAAAGAGGTGTGCTTCGGGATATTTTTAACAAATTCTGCATCCATAGGTGAGAAGTCCTCACAATGAGACATTGTCCTGTTGTGGAGCATAGCTAGAAGTTCTGCGTCTTTCTCCGCATTGTACTCTCTTATATGCACATCCTCGGGAACCTTTATAGCGCGCCTATTTTTCATGTTTAGCTCAAAAAGCACATACACTAATTGTACAGGTCCCAAGCCTAAGAAGTGATTCACTTCAACGTCCACCTGATTCCTACTAAGTTAATGTAAAAAAGTTACTTTATTTAAAAATTATGTCAAAAATATATAATAATTAAAAATAATTTATAAAATATATATATTTAGTATTCCGTATCTACACCAAACAAAATCCATTTCTTAAATCCTAAAAGGTAATGGAGATTTGTTCGATTCTACCCCTTAATTTGGAGATCTACATAAGAAAAGAAGTCCTATAAAAGCCCCCTTCAAAGGCGAAATCGAACGAAACCTACATCTCCAATCCTAAAAAGCAGAGGCCTTCTTTAAATTCTCTATAAGCTGGTTACCCTCATTTTTTAGTTGGTTCCAAGTTTCTTCGATTTCAGGGTTATACTTATCTTCTGTTACACTTTTAGCATAAATTTCAAGGAATCTGGTGAAGGTTTTAAGTATGGGTAGGCTTAAAAGTTTTAATTGTTGGGAATTGACATTAACATAGGAGATAATGGCAGAGTTCACCTCTGAAGATACACCTAAAATATCTCTCAGAATGACTTTTCCTTCAACTTGCTCGGCGTAAATAATATCCGTTGCCACAATAGACGACTTTTTACCATCAGACACGGTTACTTTAAACTCACACATCCAATTCACCTCCCCTTTACTTTACATCTTTAGGTTAAAAGGGGGCTGAAATTTTATCCCATATGTTAGATTCACAGTCAGCCACCACGGATAAATCCGTGGGCTTGAAGCTCGGGGTGGTTTGATGCCATCTATGCCCCTCATCCTTCAAGACGAGCTTGCTGAGGGAAGCTTCCCCCTCAGCAAGCTGGCTCCAGAAATAGCATTTGGGGACACCTGCTTTTGGAGCCGCCCTGAGGGCGATGTTAAGGCTTGCTACTCGGTCTCTATTGGCTTCGTAGCCGCATTTGACGCATTTAAAGTAGACGTAGCCTCTCCAGTTCTCATTTTCGATGTACCAGCACCGCGAGCAGGTCTGGTTTGTATAGCTGGATTTAACTTCGATAACCATTATGCCTTCCCTTTCGGCAACGCGTTTCAAGGCATGTCTGAAGAAGCCATAGGGGATGCGGTTAACCTTATGGGCGCTCTTCTTACTCCATTCTCCTTTACGCTTTCTGAGATACCTGAGCCTTTCTATGGCTATGTTGGAGTTAAGGCCTTTGGCAAGTTTGACAATTTCGTTGGCTATCTGCCATATCCTCGTGCGGACATAGCTTCTCTGTTTTCCGCTGAGCTTCTTGAGCTTAAGCCCAGCTCTGCTGGAGCCTTCATCTCTATAGCTTTGAAGCTTCGCTCTTCTTTCCTCAAACCTGAACTGTTTGGCGAAAACATCCTGTCCGAAGTAGATTTGTTTCAGAACTCTCCCCCCGCCGATTATGGATGCGGCTATCTTGGAGCTGTTTATGTCTACACCCATCCATTTCGGCCTGATAATTGGCTCTGGTAGCTCTTTGGAGAGGATGATGCGAAAGCTGAGGTCTTGTTTCATGATGATGCTGGTAACTTTCCAGCCTTCCTTAAGGTGTTCCTGAAGTCTCTTATACGCCCCATCCTGCTTTATCGGAAGCCCTATCCGTCTGCGGTTGAAAATGATGCTGAGGACAGGATTGCCACGCTTTGTCTCTTTGAAACTGAAAAGCCTCTCATCAAATCGGATAACACATCTACATGTGTCGCCGTTTATGGTCTTTCTTATGCTCCATGCGTAGCTTGCAGCCTTTATGATAAGCTGGGATGCCGCATCATACTTGAACAAATAGTAGGTCTTTTTATGCAGTTCAGCTTGCGACTTAACCTCGCCGAGGAAGCCGAGAGCCTCCTTAACCATGCCGAGGAGGGAAATATAGGCATCTCTAAGCAACTTTTCCTTAGCCTTTGTAGGCTCAAGAATGCTTAGAGACAAACACTTTCTCATAGGCGTCCCCGTAACAAACAGACAAAAATCAGCTTAAAAACATCGCGGTCGCAATTCCTCCCACCTCTAAAGAAAGTGGGCTTCCTTGCGAAGGGGTGGTGAAGTTGTGGCTTTACTCTTTTGCTTTCAAAAAATCGTTAAAAGGGGTATTCGAATTGCTTATCTTCTCTCGGTAGCCACTGCCTTTTTGTGCTAAAAGATTTTTTTACATTTTTCGATTTATAGTTGCCAATAATAGGGTGATTTGTTTGAAGACTCTTTGGTACGTGTTTTTGGTTACCGAATATTTTTTATAAGGGGAATGAATAAGCATACAGGAGAGGTTGGTAAAATAGAGGAGATACGATGGTGTCAAGGGCTGTTAAACTTCCGAAATGTACATTTCACCCAGAGGTAATTGCTGTTGGGAAATGTGTTAATTGTGGACGTTACTTTTGTAATTTTTGCTTGGAGGTGGTGGAGAAGCTGGTGGGCGAGAGATGTATAGAATGTCTCAGCGCCAACGAGTTAAAGCAGAGAACCAGCATAAAGAAATTTTCTCTTCTTTACGTTACTGGTTTTTTGGCAAGTTTAACTTTAGCTATCTTGGGTTTCCAGTCAATACAACCACCATACTTTTTGTCAGCATTAATGGGAGAATACTGGTGGATTACAGTTATGGATTGGATGGAGAAAAAAACTCCTGAACCCATTGTCTGGTTGGCTATTGTTGCTACTATTGGTTTCATATTCTTTGCTTTCTTTGATGTTAGGGGTACTCTAAGGTTGCGTAGGACTCTTCCGGAACACGGTTTTTGTCCCAAGTGTGGTAAAGTACTTTTTGGCAATAGAATTTGTCAAAACTGTGGAAAAGAACTCTTAATTCCCCCTCCAGAATTTCCCGATATAAAATGGCTCAGGGACTATTTAAAAATGAAAGAGAAAACTATGGTTAGCTACGAGGAGGAACTAGCTAAGAGGAAGAAGGAGATTAGAACAAAGTACCGGAGAAGGAAAAGAATAGTTAGACCCCCAGACTAATTAAGTTTCCATATTCTTGACAACTTGCTTTAATCCTCTCCTGTAAATATATAACAATTTAAGTGGGCATATTTTGGATATTTGTGCTGGCATCCATTAAAACATCGGGTTTTGATTCCCAAAATGCTAGACTTGCAACAGCACCTATAATACCCCTTTTTCCAGTTACCTCAAAAACTTCTATCCCACATTTCTGTGCAACTTTTAAGGCTTCACTAATTTCCACTTCTCTTGCCCTAACCTTGTTAGCAAAGTCTATCAGATCCCTTGGAATTTCTAGTCCGCGGAGCACTGCAATTGCAGTATCTTCTGAAAGGGTTCTTCTTTTAAGGAAGCCCACACTGCTATTAACTATCTCCTGATATTTTTTGGGATCGGTGGCGATTTCTATGAAGCTTACCGCGTTTCCCGCAGTTTTGTGTTTAATGTTGGGATTCAGCATCACCACTTTGTGGCTAATTTTTTCTACATTTTCAGCGAGGTAATCTAAAAGTGATAGGGATAAAGCCCATGTGGCGCCTTCCTCCTCAGTGTCGGTATCATCGATTCCCAAAGTTAAATGTTCCAAGGGCTTGGTGAAGATTCTACCCTCAGTGTAGTTTCCCTTATCCTCAAATTCTACTCGTAAAACACCTTTTGCGTTTTTCATTGTTTCAGTTAATGAGTGGGCTGGTCCACCATAAGCCTTTAACGTTTGTACAATTTCGTCACCGCGTAAATCTACCCTCTCAACCACAACTGAGGTTCCCAGCTGTTTATCGAATTTCTCGGTTGGTTTTTCTCCCAGCTTAAATCGTTCTCTTAGCATGAGTCCCTCATATCTGGTGCTAGTTATGGCTCCTCCCGCCCTTTTGTGAGTAAACGCACAGAACATAACTGCTCCCTCGCTACTGCATTGGTGATAAATTTCACCAATTCCATGATCTTTGTCTAGTGTGGTGAAAATCCTTTTGCAGGCCGAAAAAGGCAAACCTAATTTTGCTCTGTAAGCGTATCTGGCAGGTTTACGGCCGCTGGGGCTTTCCACTTGGTTAATCTGTTGCTCATCCAAAAGTCTTCTAATCCAATCTTGAACAGTACTTCTTGGAAGCCCTGTTTCAGAAATAACATCTTGCACTGTAAAGCTGCCAAACTCCTCAGTTAACCTACGCACCAAACCAACGCATAATTCACGTTTTTCGAGAATTCGAGACATAATCTTAATCATCCATAATTACCGTAATAGAAATTTTAAAGATTCAATTATTAAAAATGCGTTTCCCCCTTAAAATGTTAAATGGAAACATTAGAAACAACATTGTTAAGTGTGAATAATCTAATGGATTTGAAACGGTTTGGGACTATTTATTTTTTGTGTGCTATTTGATCCCAATTGATTGCTCGTTCTTTTTGGCATCTGGATTGTAACGGGCAATTGGGGCATACTGTTAAGTAGACTTCCTTTGTATTCTTTTTGGATAATTTACATGCATACCCCTGGTTCACCAAATCCTCAGCGTTTTCTATTATCATTTGGGCAGTGGTTTCGAGGTCTTGCGAAATCTCAATGATTGTTTTGGGTTTCCTTATCCAGAATAGGTACTCCAAAATTGCAGCTTTCACTTCACCGACCATTTCTACAAGAATGTCAGACATTGTAGCCTTTTCTTCTCTTTCCAGAGTTGTACCTGGAGGTGCTCCTGAAGCAACGGATTCTATCACCTGCTCACTCATTTCACTATATGCAGGTATAGTTTCTGGAACCAAAGCGGTTTGCCCTTCATCAGAAACCAATTCGGTTTTTAGAGTTGATTGTATATGTGATAGAGCTTCCAATTTTTTCATTAAATTTGAAATTTCGGAACTTGTGGACTCTACCAAAGGTTCAGGTTCTGCCTCTTCTAGGGCTTCCGCTGGTGGTTGTTGGAGAGTGAATTCGGGAATCTGGCTATTTACTGCATGCAGTTTTGCTAGTTCGCTTTTGAGATTGGAGAATTTTTCCTCAAATATCTTTTCAATATTTTTCTGCTCTTTAATGAGTTCTTCCAGCTCTTTCTGGTTTAATATTATGGTTTCAATTTTTCTGATGATTGTATCCGTCTCTTCTCCTTTTTCCAATTCTAGCAGCAGTTGTTTTTCTTCGCTGTATAGATTTTTTAATTTTTCCTCCAAGCTAATAATTTTTCTACGTGCTTCTTCCTTATCCTTGTATATCTCTGAGATTCTCTCCTCGATACTTTTCATGGCTCTCCTAATTATATTTTGATAGCCCGGTTTCAGATTAGAAGAAAGATTTTTCACTCCGTCCCTATGCAATAAAAGCTTAGCCTCTTCCCTCAGTGGCGTTTCGAATAGTGCATGATCTATCTCTGAACCTAGTATTATGCCTAGAAGATATTTACCATCATCCTCAGCGGTGGCATAGTATAATATTTTATCTTTGCCTCTAGAAAAGAGACCTATAGTTCCACATTCAATTTCTTCCTTGGAAAAAATATCTAGAATATCCTTTTCAGTAACGTCGCCGGCGTGAATTATTGAAGCAACAACTGAAACATTCTTTCCCACAAAGTTGAGGACAAAGACTCCTGAGACCATATTTAATCTTCCTCAAAAACCCTTACATAAAGTAAGTAAATTTGGCAAATAAATAACTTATCGGAAAAATAGCAAAAATTTTACCACCCTGCTACAAGCCACCATTTATATGTGAAAACCTTTTAGCCCAAATTTTCCGAAAACTTAGTTTTTTTGTTTAGAACCGGAATCCTTCCAGCAAAGCTACAAAGATTGAAGAAGCAGTAAGATCAGCGGTTGTACCGGGGTTAAGCTTACCCTTAAATCTGTGTAATTTTTCATCAAGTTTCCAGCACATAGCCCTTCCCTTTTCACTCATCAAACCGCCCTGTTTAAGAATCTCCTCGGCTGCCTTGCTAATCTCCAACGCCTTCTCCTTACTCATTTTCCTCTGAATAAGAGAGTCGGGATTTTTTGACAATATTTCTAGGAAAGTGTGTACAGTAGCTGTGTTTACATCCCTAAACTCATTATAAACCCTTAAGAACGCTGGATAACCAACCTCAAAGGTAATCTCCATACCAGTTACCCACTCCTTACTAATATTGTCCCAACCAGCGCTTATCCTAAAAACATCCTGCAGAGTCACGCCTTTCGCCCTAATTAAAGATTTTGACACTTCATTTGTAACATCATACTTTTCCACCTTGCCTAACCCCCCCGGATTAGCGATGCCAATCGCTTCATAAACGGCTAATGTATCATTAGCTGTAGTGTTTTCCATAACCTTTCTAACATTTTCCCTGAGCTTGCTTGAAACAATTTTACCACAAGGATGTGCCATCCCTGCAGCCACCGCCAGAGGAATAAAAAGGAGGATAGTTCCAAGATTGACGTTCCCCCCAAGTTGCCAATTTGACGTATCTATGACCGCTCTTAGAATGTGTTGCCCCACACTGGCTTCTTTGATATTTATCTCCCCCAAATATATTCGATACCCGCTTAGAGCCGCATTCCCCACACTTGGACTAATGGCCACCGCGCCAGCCAGAAAGTGTTCATAGCGGGTTTTGGGCGTATCACGGGTGCGATGCACGTTCCCTGGCTTGGGGTAACCACTAACCTCTAACAGCACGGCCAGTGTAGCACATTGCTGAACCAAAGAAAAAAATTCGCCAGTATTCTGCAAATGGTTTCTACTCCCTTGAAAGGGGTGATGTTGTAGAAAAATTTTAAATTTTTGGTTCACTCATTTTTCCTCCTAAAATCTTCATTCGTGTGTTGTTTTGCAGCCTCGAAAGTTTTTTAACCTTGTAAAGATAATTAGCAAAATGCAGAAAGTATTTTAGCAAGGTGGTGTAGTGGTCAAGCATCGGGGCCTCTGGAGCTCTGATGAGTAGGAGATAGTCCTGGACAGCGGTTCGAATCCGCTCCTTGCTACCAATTAATAACTTTTTCAAATGGTGTTTTCACCAATTTAAGTGCACCTAGAGGGAAATTGAATCTCCAACCCTTTCTGTTTAAAAATTTAGGATACATCCTCAATTTAACTTGCTGCAAAATGTTGGCGTGAAGGCTCGAGCTTTAATCGCTGGAAATGGTGTAAAGAGGGGTGTCTCCTAAAAACTAGAATTTTTGGTGCTACAGAAAAAAGGTTATTAATACGAAGATGGTAAATATGTAGACAAAATACTCGTTATTGGAAGGTAATTGAAATTTTTTCAACGAAAATTGAGGAGAGAGGCTCCTTTAATGATTCATAACATCTATATTTTGCGCCGTGACGGGCTTTGTGTGTTTCATAGGAAGTATGGAAGTTTGGAAGCGGACGAGAATTTGGTTTCTGGATTCTTAAGCGCGCTTAGTGATTTTGGAAAAAACATTAGTGGAAAGGATTTAGAAAGTATCATTTTTGGGGATAAAAAATTTGTTTCCCTCCCTTCTGAACACCTTATAGTTGTATCTTACTGTGACACTAATGATGATGTAGTAAATGTTCTCAAAGATATTCGAGATGCTTTCACCCAGTCTTATGGTTCCCTCCAATGGTGGAATGGAGAGCGGGGGGCCTTTCAAGAGTTTCTGCCTAAACTTGACGAAATAGTTGGTAGGAAGGGAGGAGTGGAAATCGAATACCAAAATGAGACAGAGCAAATTTTTAACGAATTGAAGAAGGGCAAAATATCAGCTAAAGAGGCTGTAGAGAGAACACTAGAATATTACTTTAAAAAATCGTACAAGAGCGAGAAATAATGATGAACTTCATTCAAAAAGGGGTAATATAGGATACCTATTTGAGCTAAAAGTAATAAATGCAGTATATTAACTCGAATAAGTACATCTATTTTTAATTCCCAGATTTGTTTTTCTATCACAGACGCATGAATACAAAACTATAGATACTTTTCAGCTTTATCCGTGGTGCTCCACACCTCTGTGAGATTTACAAGTTCCTTGTTTTTCAGCTCTTCCAAAATTTTGTGTAGTTCCTCTCTTGATAATGGTGGTTTTCCAATCGCCTTTCGGGGGGCGTTGAACTCCACATACAGGTTTTCAAATATTTTTCTTCCCTTCCCAATTATGCTTAATAGGGTTAATTCTTCTTCTGTAAGTTCTAGGGGTTCTTTGGGTGTGGGAGTTAAACTCTTTTTTACTTCTAAGTATTCTTCTTTGCTGTGTTCACGAGCTTTCTCCTCTTTATGCAAGTTTATTATACCTCCCTTCTTTAAAGCATCCTTTGCAATGATTGCTATTCCTATATGGTTTTTAAAAGTTATATTTTTAACTTATAATGCTCTTTTTCGCTTCTAAAATCCTGTTAACACCCTATATATACATATAAAATATTTAATATATTAGTTCAATACTGATTTTTATATTCAGTAAAATTAATTTTTATTAATATATGAAAATAATATTCGTTAAGCAACGAATTTATTTTGGGCTTAAACATATTGTCGTGAAGAACCATCAGTTAATTCGATAGGCATAAATACCCTCAAATGTGAAAAGCCCTTAGTGATGTGGGGTATTAAGAGTGAACATTAGAAACTTACGCAGAAAAACCTTTCACATGCTAGCCCTCATTTTTGCCGTCATATATTTGGGGGCTGGCTGGCTACCAGCAGCCATACTCTCTATCTCAACTCTCGTATTATTTGCGATTGTTGAGGTTTGGAGGCTGAGAGACCCAAATTTCCCGCTAAATATTATGGTTTCTAGAATAATTAAGCCAGACGAAAAAAATAGAGTTGCAGCATACTTCTATTTTGTTTTAGCTTCGACTATCCTCATATTCCTTTTTCCAGCGTATATAATGATAATCTCAGTTTTGGTGGCAGCAATTGCTGATGCCGCAGCAGCAACTGTAGGGTATGAGTGGGGAAGGCACCACTATGAAGCTAGAGGAAATTTGAAATCTTTTGAGGGCCTAATAGCAGGGGGTGTAACCGCTTTTCTAATCACTTTGGGAGCCATGTTTTATTTCAAAGGATTTTTTCCACTAACTTCCCTAATTGTTGCAGTGGTCTTCATAGCTCTAGACTACTTCACTCCGCCAATAAATGATAATTTACTCAATCCCATAAGTGTGGCAGTAACACTAACCCTGTGTAGTCTGGTTTTAACAATTTAATCAGTCAATTATGTTGCTAAAATCTATTTGTGCAATTTTGACTGGTGAGGCCTAAACTGTTATCTCTCCGCTAACACCATCAATTCTTGCGGCTTTGCTCTCTGTTTCCCTCTTGTATGTAACATAGTAGGCAGGCATAAGGTAAGTGGTCAGGTCTATTTTGATACTGGTACTCAACATCCTGTTAGAATCGGTGGGTTTTGCTGCTAGTGAATCCTTCAACATTTTAATTATTTTTTCTGGAGTTATTGAAGGGTCTACTATCTCTTTTTTATGCTGGTTTAGCCAGCTTGCGGTGGCAGCCTGTTTTGCAGTGCTTGGAATGGATTCTAAGGGTTGCGCTCCTCCCATGGGGTTAAATAACCACTTGGCGGCTCTTGTGAGATTAACTCTCTCCACACCTGGCATCTTGATTTTTTTTCCCACGTCCGCCTTTGCTGGTTTAACGATTGTGTCGCCTATTCTGGCGCTGTGTACCGTCTCATCAAAGTAAAACTCGAAATCCCTCTTTCTTAGGTAGTCTAGGTCGGCTTTTCCTTCTGCTAGAATAAATGGCTCGTAAAAAAGGCTCACCGCAGCCACACTTACAGGGCCTTTCCCTTTATCGAAAACCCTGGTTTTTTTAGACTCCGCTATTCTTTCAGCATCATTCTTGCTAATTTTTGCTGGAAAGTAGTACTTGTTTTTGGTACTGATTTTTTCTTCCATCTTGGGTTTAGTTTTTGCGTTTAAATCATATTCGCTTAACTTATGTGACATTTCGGAGCTCTCCTCCAAATGCTACAACTAAATTATTGTATTAAACTTATATGTGTAGTTTGCTAAATTAACTTTGGGGTGTCTTTGTTTGAGGTTAATAGTGGCAGTTACGGGTGCAAGCGGAGTTTCCTATGCCTACAATTTCCTGAAAGAATTAAGAAAGCGAAAAGTGGAAGTTTTTCTCGTTATTTCCGAAGCGGGGAAGCGGATAATCGAACTGGAGCTGGGGATACCCCCCGAAGATTTTTCTAAACTTGCAACAAGAACTTTCGACAACTCGGATTTAACAGCAAGCATAGCTAGTGGCTCTTTTCCCATAGACGGTATGGTTATAGTGCCCTGCTCCATGACAACTTTGGCAGCAATCGCACATGGGTATTCTGACAATCTGATTCGAAGAGCTGCAAATTGCACCTTAAAAGAAAATAGGCTCCTCATATTGGTACCTAGGGAAACGCCACTGAGCCTAGCTAACCTAGAGAATCTCCTTAAGGCTAAATTGTCGGGAGCTGTAATTCTCCCAGCCATGCCCGGCTTTTATCATAAACCTAAAAGTTTAGAAGAAATAGTAAACTTTATAGTTGGAAAAATTTTAGACGTACTAAAACTAGAACATAACCTCTATCAGAGATGGGGAACCAACAAGATTGACAACCAAGACTAAAGTTGGGATTCTCCTCGCCAACAGCCTGTAGTTTGTATTAGGAAACCGCTTTTCGGCTTCAAGCAAGCCCACGCTTTTTGGGCAATCTTTTTAGAAGGCATAGAGACGTAGCACTTCTATATTTAACTCTGACAAACATCTATATAGCTCAACTAGATTATCCGTTTTTAAAGTATAATACGCGTATTTATTTTCTGAACCTTCGGGATTTTCCACCTCAATATAGATGGTGTTTAGAGCTATAAATCCACAATTGATTTTGGATAGAGGAATTTCAAGGTGCTCATCCTCTTTTATAATAATTATCTTATCTTTGTGAACCTCATAATTTATTCCACAGTTGAGAGCTGGCAAAACATCCACCTCAAACCTAACATCATGTTAAATTTATATAAATTTCAGTATCAGAGATTTAAAAATAGCCCTCCTTTAAATTTTAGTTAGGGGTGATTAAAGAATAAAGTTTTATTGGAACTTTTAAGTATGTGGATATCCATATTTTTAGTAGTATTTCTGTAATTTACTCATCGGTTGGGGTATCCAAATGTCTTCAGAAGAGGACCTGAAAAATGTAAGAAGCAAATTGAAGGATGTTGCAGATACAATTCGAGATGTGATTCTTCAATTGGGCAAGCTTAGGCAAGACTTGCTTGACTTATCCTCAAATCTGGAAAAAATAACAGTTAACTCTGGTTCAGAGATAGAAAAAACGATGCTAAGTAAATTGCCGACTGTCCCGGTTCCCAAGCCGCCCCTAATTTCGGAACAGGAACCAGAATTGAAAACAGCCATTTCTCCAGAAACAATTGAGACTCCAGCAACAGAAGTATCAGATCAGGAAGTCTCCGAAGAAATGATTACTGAATCTTTCTTATCGGAAGCAAAGGCTACTCCTACCATCTTTGAAGAAACGCCAGATACTCCTAAAACGGAAGCCACTGAACCAAAAGTTACATTAGATCAGTTGGATTCAAAGACTGAAGCGTTAAAGCCAGTTTCCGAAATAACTACTTCGGCTCTGCCGCTTAACAAGGTAGTTAGCTTGTTAAATGAATTAGAGCAATTCTGTGAGGGGAGTCTGCCCGCGGAGGAAGTTGCGGCAAAGATTGAGTCTACAAGAAAATCTTTGGAGTCCCTAGTTTTGTATCACCCGATTTATTACGAAATGAATAAGATTGCCGCGAAACTTAGAGCTGATTCCCCTAAGCAGCCTCTAAGTCCCACTGATAAGGAGATGCTTTTATCAAAGATTCCCCAGTGGAAGCGAAGAATGATGTAACCTTTCTAATACTTGTTAGAGTTTAGTTTCTCCAACTATTCTCACATTTTCGAAACTAATCCAGGGTGCTTCCAAATAAGCTAGTTGCCTGAGGTTGTTTCCGATACTTCCTATTCTTTTGAGCATTTCATAGATATTTCCAGCTAACATTGCTCCTTTGACTGGATACTTTATTTCACCCTTTTCGATTTTCCAGCAGGGTGTTGCAACTACACTTACTTCTCCGGATTCTGGATTACTGGAGTGAGCTCCCTGTACGTCGCGGATAAATAGTCCATTCTCTATTTCTGACACCATTTCTTCTGGATCCTTATCTCCTTTTTTTATGCATAGGTTTGTGGGGCCTATGTTTGGTGTTGCTGAATACCCCCTTCGTTTGGCGTTTCCTGTTGATTTGACTCCCGCCCTTCTTCCAAAGTAATTGTCGAAAATAAAGTTTTTCAGGACGCCATTTTCGATAATTGTTGTTTTTTGCCTCGGTGTACCTTCTCCATCAAAGGAGGCCGTGTTAAGTCCTCTCTCCATAATTCCGTCATCCTCTACGGTTAACATTTCGGAGGCAACAGGAGTATTCAGTTTGTTCTTATAAGCTGATTTGTCTCTGATAACATTATCACCGCCTATAGTGGGGACAAAGGTGTAGCCCAATAGGCTAGTCAGAGCGTCCTGAGCTAATATAACGGGGTAATTTCCGGTTTCTATTTT
The DNA here is from genome assembly GCA_029856435.1 of Candidatus Jordarchaeia archaeon. Lineage (GTDB taxonomy): Archaea > Asgardarchaeota > Jordiarchaeia > Jordiarchaeales > Jordiarchaeaceae > Jordiarchaeum. The sequence goes on along the minus strand of JAHQXB010000114.1, from coordinate 26,363 downwards.
TTTGGGTTTGAGGGATTCAATTGCTAGGCGTGCTGCCTCTCGTCCAACATTTTCAGGTTTAATGTTTAAAGAACGCTTATAGTCAGTTTCGCTACACTCTGGTGAAACTTGGTTTCCCTCTTGAGCCACAGTTCCCATCATGCAACCTATTACTGTGCTCTTCTCTAAACCTTCTACTCCATGGCTGTTCAGGATAGCGTATGTTCCATGTGCTGAAACCGCGCCCCCCCAGTAGGGCGTTACTCTCTTATCATAATCGGCGGTTGCTTGGAGCATTCTATCTGCAATTTCAACTATGTCCTCTACAGAAAGTTCGGTAATCCTTTTGTCATATATTCCTCTAACTACTGGAAAAGAACTTGGGTGGGGCAGTTCGCACCAATTATTGTCCGGCTTACTGCTTTTGGCAAGTTGTACTGCCTTTTCGGCGGTTTGTTCCAGTTTCCTTTTATCTAGGGTGTTGCAGTAGCCGAACCCAACAGCTTTTTTGAGTACAACTCGAATTCCAACTCCGCTGTCTATGGTACTGCTACTGCTAATTATTTGTCCTTGCCTAATTTCTATTTCAAATGATTTACCTTGAGTTATGAATAACTCCACTTCGTCTGCTCCCATACTTTCTGCGAGGGTAATTATGTTTTCCACCTTGCCTAAAATTTCGCTCATTCAACCAGCTCCGCCCACAATAATCCTTTTAACCCTAATTGGAGCTCCTCCATCGCTTACGAAGGCTGTTTGCCCCTTTCCACAACGACCGCTATGGAGTTCAAAATCTTTCCCTACGGCGTCTACCTGCCTCAGGGTTTCTAAAGTATTACCGCTTATGGAGGCGTTTCTCACAGGTTCACCTAGTTCACCCTTTACGATTTCGTAAGCCTCTTGAATTCCAACTTGAAATGTTCCATCTAGATTAGCTTGACCGCCCATAAAGCTCACCAAATAGTATCCAAAATTGATGCTTTCCAGAAGCTCTTCGAAGGTATAGTCTCTAGGCGCTATGTAGGTGTTCCTCATTCGTATTATTGGAGGTGAACGGAAATCTTCAGCCCGCGCATTTCCAGTCGGCCTTACATTGAATTGCCCAACCATTTCGGTTGGCACCATCAAGTTCTTGACCTTCTGCATTTTAGATGAGTGTTCTCTGTCATACATTAACCCAACAACATACCCCTCGTCTAATAAAATAGTTTTCTGGGATTTTACCCCCTCATCGTCATACTTGAAACTTCCAAATCCCCCCTCTACTGTACCGTCATCGTATATGGTTACCAGAGGCGATGCAATTTGTGTTCCCAAATTTTTAGCTAACACGTTTCCGGAGAGGGTAAGATCAGCCTCCGCAAGGTGCCCGAAAGCTTCATGCACAAAGGTTCCAGTTACGTCTGAGCCTAGAACAACGGTGAATGAACCCCCTTTGGGCGGTTTTGCTTTAATTTGTTCTAAGAGGCGCTGGGCGAGACGTGTGCTTATGTTCTCAGGTGGTTCCTTTACCAAAAATCCAAAACCTTTAGTGGATCCTAGTTCCTCTCTGCTTGATGCGAATACGTCGCCCTTACGCGCAACTCCCACTATTCTGCTCCAAACATAGAGGATGTCCTGCTCGATTGCTGTTCCCTCACTGTTCACATACCACTTCTTACCAGTAATATCCGCATAATCTATAGTACAACTGCGAATGTGCTTGTTATAATTTAGAAGGCAGTCGTTAATTGTGAAAAAGAGTTTTAACTTTTCCTCAATATGGATATCCTTCGGATTAATATCTGGTTTAATTGCTACACAATCCTCCACTATGTCGCTTTCGGAGAGGGTTACAGGTTCTTTAACATGTTTGCTTGCGCCAATCGCCATTTTAACAGCTTTTTCTGTGGCTTCTCTTAATGCTTCCTCAGCGTTGACTGTGGCGAAACCCCAGTTTCCACGAGCCAAAACTCGAATAGCGAAACCAGACTCAATTCCCTGTTTAACAGACTCTACTCTTCCATCTTCCATATGAAACACTATGTTATCAGAGCTTTGGTGTCTAACTTCCACGAAGTCTGCTCCTAATCTTTGACCGTAATCCACAATGTTCGTCAGTAAATCCCTCAAGGCGAAGCCTCCGAGTCCAAATAGATTGACCAAAATTTGATAGAAATAATCAGGGTAGCACGTTGGTTTCTTATTTTAATTTGGCAGCTTTAAATTTGTTTTCATTCCTACTTTCCCTGATAATTTTCCTTTATGCATTGGGGAAAGGTGTTTTTTGACTATTTTTGGTTGTGTTTTAAATAGTTAAAAGCTTAATTTAATTCGAATTAAAGGTAAGAGAGTAATATCTATAAGAGTATCGCTTAATTGTTAAGTGGAGCATAAGCCTTGGTGGTTCGAAGTAATGGTGGAAATAAGGATAGCTGGAATCCAAGTTTTGAAGGAAGGAACAAAAGAGAAAAACCTACAGAAGGTTAGCAGATTAGCTCAGGAGGCAGCCAGTAAAGAAGTAGACCTCATATGTCTTCCGGAGAAATGGAACATTAAAAATGGAGATCCGTTTAAAGACTCTGAAGATGAGAATGGTCCCAGCATAAGATGTTTGGAAAGGATTGCGAGTGAAAACGGCGTCTATGTGGTGGGAGGCTCAATTTGGGAGAAGCGGGGCAACAAGTATTACAATACCTCCCGATTATTCGACAGAGAAGGAAACTGTATTGGTTTGCATTCAAAAATCCATTTGTACAAATTTGAGAAAAATTTTTTTACCCCAGGAGATAGGTTGGAGCTCTGCAAAACAGAATTTGGCAGCGTAGGAATGACGGTGTGTTTCGACTTAGCTTTTCCAGAAGTTCCTAGAATATTAACGTTGAAGGGGGCGGACATAATAGTTAATCCCGCATTTGTACCCTCCTCGGGTATAGAGAATTGGCATATTTATTTGAAGGCTAGAGCCCTCGAAAATAGAGTTCCCATAGTTGCTGTAAACGCGGTTAGCAATGAGCGGGGTGATTTGTGGACTGGCAGAAGTCTAATAATAGGTTTCAAGAAAGGATACGAAAGCCCCTCAAAGCTAGAAATAACCGAAGCCTCCAGTAATGAAGAAATTATTATAGCCAGCCTGAACTTGGATTACATCCGCAAGCTCAGGGAGATCCGGCTATCAGAGCGCAGCGAGATGGACAAAATTTTTTTTGACAACCTCCAATTGAAGCAAAACTTAAAGTAAGCCCTTTTTGAACGGATGAAAAATGGGCAAATTGTAGTGTTACCCTCCAATTTTTACTGATAGTCGGCACTGTGGCCGCTTTTTAACTGTCAACTTGCGGCAGGTAGCAATAGCCTTGGGATTAATCATCTTTGCCGCTGCATCTTCCCCCTCTGAAATAATCTCACATATCTCAGTGGAGCCCTTAATTTTAATAATTGGGCAATTTTTTATATCCGCTTCACAATTCTTCTCGTTAAGCTCCACAATGTGATATTTCTCTCCTAGGAGAGCCCGTCTAGATAATATAACTGAGGCAATCGAAATGGCATCATCGTTTACTACTTTAAAGAAATGCCTATACCAAATGAGGAGATTACTTATTCTGTTTCTGAAAAAGGCCTTACAAAATTTAAGCCCTCCCTCTCCAAACTCATCTATTGCTGAGATTATAAAGGCAAAACTCAAATCCTGCAACTCCATTCTTAACAACATTACCTTTTCCTGCTCAGAAGGCTCGTATCCCGATACGCCTTTGTTTACAGATTCCTCCAAAAATTTCTCCTCCAAAATATGATAGATATAGATTTCTTTTTGCAGCTTAATCTCAAAAAAGTTATTTATCTAGAACTTATCAACTATTTGTTAAAATAGTTAATCCCTCATTAATCATTAACATAGAAACGTGGTAGCAAAATCTAAAAATCGCCATAGTATGATAATTGATGGAAATGCTTTTAATGAAACTGACTCTTGTTTGTAATTAATCGGTGGTGAAAATAATGAGCAAGAAAAAATGGACTAAGGAACCCAAAGCGGTGGAAAAACAGGTTAGAAACATTATGGTAAGCAGTGAGCTTAAATCATCAATAGAAGAAGAAGTTCCAAAAATGAAAATAATAACCCCAACCATTATCTCAGGAAAATACAACATTAGGGTAAGCGTAGCAAACGAAATAATCAAAGACTTGGAGAAAAGAGGAAAAATAAAACTTATAGAAGGCAACCCCAGAATAAAAATATACCAACCCGTATTAAAAGAAGAAAAAGAGATAGTAGAAAAGGTAAAAGAGGTAGAAAAAGTAGAGATAGCAAAAGCAAAAAGGAAAAGAAAATAAATCCAATACATGTTTCGTATTTCCTACCAATGAAAATTTTTTGGTGACAGTAACATTTTTAACTCTCCACAATTCATTTGCCCTATGCCCACGCTCAAAAAATGTTCCGAAAATGTAATTAGAAATAATTCTCCACCACTTGTTTTTTAATTTATTAAATTTTGTCACGAAAACAAAATCATCTACCAATAAACAAATTTCTATTACAATTCTAAAAAATCAAAACAAAAGATACAGATTTAGATTCATAAAGTTAGTCTTCAAAAAAAGAAATACTGCAATTTAGAATCTATCCTTTATTTCTTCACTTACCAGTAAGTAAACTAATACCAGCAAGCTGGCGGAAATTAAAGGAAGAGCCATCAAATCTGGAAGAAAAAGAGCAGAAAAAATAAAACCAATAATAGAATGCACCATCGCTAAGTAATATGCCCAGCTCTTAAGACCAGAAAATGTAATAAAAACAATAATACTAAAGATAAACCATCCCCAAAGAAAGATAAGCCTCGCAAGGTTAAGATTCACCCAAAAACCAAGCATATACTTTGAGCCAAGTACCAACAAATATGTTACAGGATCAGCTGAAAAAAGGAGAAGCAAATCACTGATGGATAGAAAGCCCCGAAGCTGCAACCAGAAGACCCCCGTGTAAATTCCAAAAATAAGCATTAATGTCCCCTCAATTAAAATAATAAGAGAAACCAACATGACGTTCAATGGTTGCTCCTCGGACATATGAAATCCTCTCGGGTCAGCCTTCTTATTATCGGCAATTTTTATACACTAAGTTTCATTGTTCAAACCTCATTTAAATAATTCGGTTACTGAAAAGGCGAAGAGACCACCCCACTCTCTTCTAGAGAGTTACGAATTGCGCCGAAAAAATAAAAATTAAGATTGTGCTGAGTGTAGGTTAAAGGATTAAAAAGTAATTTAAAAAAGAAAAATTTAAATGGTAAATAAAACAATAATCTAATAATAAAGGGGCATACAAGGGAGGCAATTAAAATGTCCAAAAAACCAGCAAAAAAGAACGAGGCAGAACCCGAAGAAGAAAGATCAGAAGAGAATATGGTCTTTATAGGAAGGAAACCGACAATGTAGATTCACTTTTGTGTTCTACGTCGATTGAGTTATGTCTTAGCTTGTGTTATCCAGTTCAATCAAGGCGCTAAAGAGGTTATCATCGTTGCTCGTGGCAGAGCTATTTCTAAGGCGGTGGATGTTGCAGAGATTGTTCGTCAGCGCTTCTTACCCGAGGGTGTAAAATTGGGTAAGATTACTACAGGCACCGAGATCATAGGTACTGGCGATGATAAGCGCAATGTTTCCACCATCGAGATTCAGTTACTAAAAGCTTAAAAGGTTTAAAGTAGATTATTTATTCAGAGAGCTTAAAATAAGTAATAGTTTGACTAGGGCTTATTTGGTTTTTTGAGTCGGGCTAGTCATGACATCTCTCCTAAACCTATTCTGTTTATAAAAAGTATTATGAATTGCTAAACCGGTTTGATACAATTACAATGCAGGGATTTGTCTTGGTGAGTGCTAAAGAGAAAAAAGCAGGAAAAATATTGGATGACCCCAATAGTTCCGTCCTTGTGGAGACTAAAAAGTTAGAAGACTTTAAATGTGGTAACTGCAGTGAACCCCTATTAATGCATATCTACTTAAAAGGAGATAAACATGAGCGAATAGTGGAGTGCAAACATTGCGGGATAAGCTTTCCACTAGATAAAAGTAAGAGATCCAATGGGGCCAAGGTGAATTCTTCAAATAGTGAAGACGTAAAAGGGAACAGTAAGAAGGATAGCGGTAAGAAAGAGAGTATGGTGGAGCGGCTTGTTCGGTCATGGTGAGAAAAGTTAGATTCAAGTGCATTAAGTGTGGGAACTGCTGCAGGGACAAGAACACCATTGTTACTATCACGAATAGGGACACCATCCGACTAGTGAACCACTTGAAGTGCGATCTTAAGGAACTTTTACAAAAATATGTTGGTTTCTATCAAGTTAGGAAAGAATTGGAGAACAGACTGGTTTTCCCAGCTATTTCCACGTTTAGGGGCAACGCCTTCTTGGGGTTGAGAAAGAAGGACGACGGTTCATGTGTATTTTTGAAGGGTAACCTCTGCGGGATTTATGAGGGGAGACCTATGGTTTGCCGGAGTTTCCCCTTTGTCTTTGAGGTTAAGGAAGGTTGGCTATCTTGGGGCTTAATGGCCAGGGCTGAAAACATTTGTCTTGGATTGGGACAGGGAAAAAGGATTTCGGAGAAAAATCTGGAGATACTGGGAAAACAAGTAATAGAAGAGCTTGAGCAATACCGGAAAATAGTTTCTGCTTGGAACAAACAAGAGAAGGCAGAGCAACTAGACCCCACACTATTGGTTTCCTCATTTCTTGAAGAAGCAAAATTATTTCCTTCTCAATAAACCTGAAAAATTACAATTCTCAAATTTTATCTGCAGCAGAATAAGTAATCGCAACAAAATTTCTTTTGGGATTATACTTTTGTCGAAGAAGGGGGTAATATTTAATAACACAAGTTACTATTTATAAACTGGCTTTATTCTAGTTTTAGGGGAGTGAAGTTGTCGTGAAGTTAGAGGAAGCGGCTCGAAGGGCTATTGAGCTCTTGAGAGAGGCAGGCGACACTGGAATACATAATACTGAACTGGCACAAAAACTAAAGGTTCCAAAAAGGAGAATATATGATATAGTGAATCCTCTCAAACCCTTGGGACTGGTAGAAATAAAAAAGGAGAGAGGAAAGACTAAGATTTATTGGTCTGCAAAGAAGGAGACCATTCTTAAACAGGGAATGAGAGAAGCCATCGAAGAGGAAGATAAGAGGCTAAAAATTGACACCGTTAAATTGGTTCGAGGGGAACAGCTAATTGAACCCCTTTCCGAAGAGAGTATGGAAGAGGGGTTCAAATTTAATTGCCAGGTTCTGAAAATAAGTTGCAAAAATCCCTTAAAAACTTGTAAAGTGTACCATAATGGGCTCGAGGTTGTCATCGAAACCGACGACCAAAGCCTAATAGTTAAGCCAGATACATTGAAACCCAAAACACCAAAGATAAAAACAATATTTTAACTCGCTGTAGTATTTAGCGAAATCTTTGAATCATTTTGGTTGTAAAAAGAAGCCTCTCTACTGAAAACTACCGAAAAAAGAAGCTGAAAAAGCATATTTAATAACAATTTTGATTCAAAAACTTTTCAAAATACTATGAAATTTGCAGATTAGGAAACTCAAAAAGAACATATATGAGCTCTAAGCCTAGAAGACTCCAAATTCATTTTCGCAGTTAAAGGTATTTTAGGAAACCGCTGAGCGCACAAAAGAGTGAAAATTTTAGATGAGGCGCATTTCGATTTTAGCCCCTCTTTTCACCTTCTCAAATACTTGAAGGTTCTTTGTGATTTTTCCAACAATGTTCACCTCGGAGTAAGGCTCAATGGGCTTAAAGAATATGCACAAGGCGTCACCCATACTCCAATAAGCAATTGTCCCCTTTTCAACTTCCTTTGTGGCCTTTTCCAGCCCCTTTTTGATTCCAACGTTAAAATATACTTCACTATCCTTCCACACGTTTACTCTACCCGAAATGGGAAGTTTATCTCTAATGGCTTCTACTGTTAGAGGAGCATAAATTCTGTTAAGTTCACCCTCAGCTTCACCTATACCCTCAATGATAAATTTTACCTTGAACCTTGACAAACTCTCAGACATAATAGATTCCCCAAAAATTTTAAACTTAGCTTTGCACTACACACAAACTATGAAAATATTTTCATAGGCAATAAAAGGTTTTTCATACTATTTTATGTTTGTGAACGAGGCTGGTTCTAGGAATTACCGTTTTTTACAGGTAGTCTATGCCGCATTCCTTTTTGCCCAAGAATTTTTCGTGGCACCATGTGAAGGTTTTGTGTTTCTTATAGATTTTATCTATTGCGGCGATTATTTTTTCTGAAACATTGGAACCATAAATTTTTGGTGCCTTTTTCATAGTGCTAGGAATATCGCTTTTGTAGATGTAATTAATAAAGTCAGCTAGATTCTCTAAAGGGGGTGTAAGCACATTTGATTCGCACATTACAGACTCTGGTCTGTCTGTGTTGAAGCGGCAGGTTAATGGGATGCATTCGTCAATCAGATTAAGTTCTTCTTGTTGGGATCCACTATCTGTTAGGCTTGCCCAACAGTGCCCTGAACGGAAGAACTCAATTACATTGCTGTAGCTTTTCCACAGAGGAGTAAATAAAAAGTTTTTATTCTCTTCAGCTAATTTTTTAATATATTCGGTTAAACCATAGTGTTTAAGTCCAGTTTTCATTGCAGTTAATTCTACCAGGCAGACGTTCATTTTGTATTCTACAACCAGCCTTTTTATTGCGCTCACAATGTTTTTGAAGCGGCTTTCAGTAAGGTTCCCTCTACGGTGAATATCAACCCTCAGCCAAGAATCCTGTTCAAGTTGAGGATACACATCAAAAATGCTGTTTTCAACTTTGTGATCCTTTGTGTACTCTACAGCGTCCACCACACTGTTACCACAAACTGGAATTAATTCCGGGTCATATCCTTCGCGAACCAGATTCTCAAAGTTAATCCTGTGAGGCGCAATGAAGCAGAAACAACTTGAACCACAGATAAATGTGTCAATTTGTTCTGGAAACGGCTCATTCCTATCAATACTCCAATCCAAGGTCCACTGGCAATCTATAAATTTTTCGAAACCAATCTTTCCCTTCACAAAGTCGAACATGGAGTTGGGATACATTCCCCTCAATCCCGCCTCGTTTTGCACACATTTTTTCCCCAACCCGTAACTCCAAGCTAGAGGTACAACCCCCGCAGTTAAAGTATCGCCATGAACAATGGGTATGAACTCCGTTTCTGGGAAATTTTCTTTCAGGTATCTTCCAAGTTTCACCATTTTGGAGAACAGGTCAACAAACTTTTCAGATAAATCCCCCCGAATTTTAAGATTGGCTACTAAACGCTCATCTAAGTGAAACTCATTTAAACCATATCCCAAAACTTCGTCGAAATGCTGACCGGTGTGAACTACACCCACAGGTACTCCCCGCCTCTCACACTCAATAACTAGAGGAAACTGCTTATAAAAATCTGGTTTAGTCGCCACAATCACTAGTATCGCATAGTCACCCGAAGCAATTTCCCTAAAACGTTCTTCATAGATTTCTGGCTTCTCCAAATTTATATTCCAAGAAGTCAACCAAAAGCACCTAGACACTAATTTCTAACATAGGTACACTTGATAGTTACCGTATTAATATTTCAAGATATAAGATTAACTACAATACCTGTAGAAGATTCAACTTTGGAGTCTAAATCCCTTTTTACAGATTTAAGAATTCATTGGTAGACTGCGAAACATTTTGTAATTATGCTCACGGTTTTTTATGAAGTGAGTAATTGGAGATGGACCTCAACAACGGTAGCCTAAATTAGGGTGAACGCAATTATCCAAACAGGCCCGCCGAGTCTAAAAATATACTCTTAAAATACTATTTTTAGCAACGATTTTTAAAATAATTTTACCGTTTTATTCATCTTTTACTCCAATCAAGGCCATCGTGAAGTGTTTCAAGGACTTAAAGAATTATATTTATCGGTGTTCGAATAAGGTTTAATTGGCTTAAAATTGTATAAAATTATGATCCGGTCTAAAATACTTAAAGGGTGAGGATCATTCTGCGCAGGAAACTTGGTGCTCTCCAAAATTTTGAAGGAAACGATGAAGAAGTGCTCTCTAAAAGCCTGTGTAGCCTCTTCAGCTGAGGGCTTTATGGCATCGGCGGAACCACCGGAATTTGATAAAAGAGTGGCTGCCGCAATGTCTTCATTTGCACTATCAGCGCCTAAAAGGACAAAAAGTGAACTAGGACTGGGAGATTTGAGTGATGTGCCAATAAGGTTTTCCGGAGGCAAAATGGTTTTCAAAGCGGTGGATGTTTCTCCAAAAACATTTCTTTCCGCCCTTGTTGCTCCACCAGTCCGCTACTATAATAAAATAGATATGGCTGCCCGTGAAATTAAAAAATTATTCGAACAAGTTCACTTTCAAAATAGATAAATTTGTCAACTATAATTCAGGTCCAACACTTAAAACGTTACAGCCACATTTCGGTTTTTTAAATACATAATAGGAGAGGTTTTAGTGTACAAAAAAGAAAAAGCGGAAACTGTTATCTCGATTATAAAAAGGTTAAGGGAGGTCGAAACTCTAGATTTTGAAGAGCTTAAAAATATGGTGGAAGACCAAGAGCTTTTTGACCTATTAACAGCTGAAGGATTTGTTGATCCTGCCAAGCGCAAAATTAACTTTAATTTGGAAACCAGACTTCAGCTTTCTCTAGTTGCTTTAAAATTTGGTGCGGATATAGAGAAGATTTGTAAACTTTTAAGCTGGAAGGAATTTGAAGCCTTCTCAAGGAAGGTGCTTGAAACGAACAACTTTTTCTGCATCCAAAATTTTAGATTCGGCCAAAATCAAAAAAGATACGAAATAGATGTTGTTGGATTAAAGAATCCTCTAATCCTATGTGTTGATTCCAAACATTACAAAAAATCTGGCAAGAATCATATGTTGAGAACTTACTGTAAAAAGCAAATAGAAAGGGCTGAAGCTCTCTCAAAAGCACTGCCTAAAACGTTTCTAAAAATGGGACTATGGGGGTGGAGAGAGGCAAAGATTATACCCTTAATTGTCACCTTACTAGCAGAGGGAGTTAATTTTTCTGAGGGAGTTCCTATCGTCCCATTTTTCAAGCTCAACAGTTTCATTATGGACTTACCAAACTACCTTAACCAAGTATACCGGATTTACACCAAACTACCTATCATCACACAGTTGGGAAAACAAAATCAGCAGCTATGAACCCAGAAAAACGGTATCTCTCTGGAAACTTTTTTATTTATCCTTTAAGTTGTGTGGTTCACTAAGCGTGGACTCTTTTGAAATTTACACCGCACCGATTATTTCCGAAAATATTCTCTTATATATCATCTCACGGTTACTTCTAGTTAAGTTAATTATCTCAATGTCTCTTCTTCTTTTAATCTCTTCAACGAAGGGGTGTTGGACGTTCTTTCCAATTGTGCCAAGCACAGGTTTGAGGGAATCAAGAGCTTCGCGCACTGCAACCGCGAATTCCGGTGCCAAAAGTTCCATTTTTCCAATTTCATCTATTACAATTAAATTCGCCTTCTGAATCGCCTCTCTGATGGCCCGCACCCCAATACTCTTGATGTTTTCAAGAATCACACCATACTTGCCAACTCTGTATTCACTTTTTAAATCAGCCTTGGCCAAAAAATCCTGCTCGTTGCTAAGAAGATTAACTATGAAAAAACCTACACGAACATTTTTTCCCTGCACCAATACTCTTTGCTCAGGGGTGATGATGCCGCCAACCATCAGGTTGCGTTCTCGAGCCTCTCTAACAATCTGGTTTATTAGACTGCTTTTTCCAACCCCTGGAGGCCCGGTAATTAACAAATTAACCTTCATACCCTTACACCCTCTTACTATAATTAGAGAGATAAATATACCCTTTTTTGCCTAGTATAATAGAAAATCTTCTTAATAATTGACTACAAATGACTTGATAATGCTGATTCCCTTAAATAATCTTTCAATATTATTAAATTATAAAACCACTAACCATAAATTAATATTATATCTGGAGTGATCTTTTATGAGCGAGGAGGATGAACGCGTAAGAAGAAGTGCGATTCGTCTAGTGGCAGAGATACAAAGCGCGCAGCAAAGCTCTCAATTTGAAGTGAACTCCTTCTTTGAAAGCCTGCGCAGAGAACTTTTCGACAGTGAGAAAACAACTTTCAGCAATATGGATATGAGCAGAATTTTATCCCGGTTACAAAATCTAATAATGGATCTACTTAATCAGATAGTGGACAGGGTTTCAGTTGAAGCAGTGAAACAGATTCAGATAATTTTAGGAGATTTAAAGAACGTCCGCGAATCCGAGTTGCTAGCCGAAAAAACAACTTCAGCGGTAAGGAGAGAAGCTATGGATTATCGACTTAACAAATATATTCAAGACCTTGAGAACCACATCAAATTACTTGAAGAAAGAGAGAGCGCCAGGAAAAAAATGTTGAAAAATGTGTTAACACGGGACAAAAAGTATCAAATCCTCGCTCTACTTGAAAACGAGAAAGGGTTAAGCTACACAGAAATATCCAAACAACTTTCACTCACCAGAGCAAAGGTCAACGAATACATTAAGGAGTTGGAAAAAAGCAATCTCGTTTCCGTAGATAAAAACAAAAAACCCTATGTGATAACACTCAAACAAACCCTATGGCTCTAGCAAATCCTTATACGCTTACGCAATCCTAGAAAGTATGAAACCAAATTTTTCATGTTAAAAATGAATTAAAATTATTCTCAGTCGCTATGAGGACATTAGGATTGTGGAGTTATGAGTGGAAAAGCATCTACACCCCGTATTCGCATAGTGGTAGAGTATTTCTATAACCCGAACTCAATTGAGTGCAAGAACTTTATGAAACTCGTGGTGAACCCTCTAATGAGGGACCCTCGGAAAGATGTGGAATGGAAAATAAACAACATTTTTGACCCCAAAGTAAAAAAAGAGGTTGAAGAATACAAAATAGACGCGGTTCCCGCCCTAGTAATCAACAAAAATAGAACTCTGGTAGGATTCAACAGGCAAGAAACAATAAAATCCATTATAGACGAAGAAATAGAAAAGGAAAGAAAAAGACGAGAAGTGAAACTCGAATAACCCTTTAACTAATTAAAATTTTCACTATGCCTATCAAAATAAGGCAGTATAAAGTTTTGTTTTGTGGCAGCATTCTATCTTCTTCTATGAAGGGTTTCTGCACATCAAATAGGGTTTAATCTTTCCTTTTCTAGAACAAGTTAAAAACATAGTGCAACTCCTCAAGGTACGCAGTCAAGTTAAATGTTATTCGTTAGATTTTCTCTGAGATTTCTTGCATAATTTCGACGCAGCGGGTGCCATCCTTTACGGTAACTTGGGGTGAAGCATTGTTAGCTGCGCACTGAACGAAGTAATTAATTTCAGCGTCGTAACTATAATGTGTTCTGCGAACTGCCATTGTTAGCTTGTTAACTAAGTCTGTGAGGGTAGACTCTACAGCGTATTTGGTTTCTCTTTTTTCGCCTTTTCTTCTCAGTTTTATGGAGAACGGGGATCTTAAGATGTCTAGTTTTAGGGTGGCCTTTTCGCCCCTTATTTCCCAGGGAAATGAGGGGATTATGCTGTCTCCGAACCAGCTTAATTCAATGTTTGCAGTTGCTCCATTTTCCATGTTAAATGTCAGGTCTGCATTGTCGTAGACGCCATACCTTTCTATGGTGGCATTGGTTTTTTGCACTTTTTCAATTTCTCCACATAGGTATCTTAGCATGTCTATGGCGTGGGGGCCAAGGTCGGTTATGACGCCGTATTTGTCTTTGAATCTGAAGGGTGTTAGGGCCTTCCATGTTCTCTGGTCGCTCTTGAATAGTGCCTTTATTTCTTTTATTTCTCCGATTTTTCCTCGGAAGATGATTTCATTTGCAAGTTTTACGCTTGGTGTGAATCTGTAGTTGAAAGCGGGCATGACAATTTTTTTAATTCCGTTCAAAGCTTCCATTATTGTGTAGCAGTCTTTGGGGTTGGTTGCTAGAGGTTTTTCACATAATACGTGTTTTCCTCTTTCTAGGGCTTCTATGGTTATGGTTTTGTGGAGTTCGGGAGGGGTGCAGATGGAAACGGCGTCGATTTTTTTGTTTTCTAGGAGGTCGCGGTAATCAGTGTAAACTTCCCGCACGTTAAACTTTTTTTGAATTTCTCGAAGTCTTTCCTGATTGGGGTCTGCTGCGGCTTCTAGTCTCACGTTTTCAAGCTTTGAGTAGCCGGGGAAGTGTAGGAGTTCCGCGATTTTACCCGCACCAATGACTCCTATTCCCACCTCTTTAACTCCGGGTAGTCTTATGGTCTTGCTGGGGAGGAACAGCATTCTAAGTGTGGATGTGCCGTCTTTTGCCAGGCCTGTGACTGAAATTTCTGGTCCTCTAAACTTTTTAGCGACTGATTTGGGCTCAACCCCTACTACTTCGATTTTTGACAGGTCAATTTCGCCCACTCCTCCCTGGTAGGTTTTCACTATGGTCTTTATTTTTTGGGGTTTAAAGCCCATTATATGGGCTGCTACGGAATCAACTGTAACGGGATCTCTGCCGCACAGAATCACGTTCATATTCACAGGTGTGCCGACTATGGGACCTCTTCCCTCCATCCCTATAATTCCATCCACCACTATAAGGTCTTGTTTTACTGCCAAATTTATTAAGGGGATGATTTCTTCCAGGATGGGATGATAAAATGCGGCTTTGCTCTTTTCGGGAAGAAGTCCATACAGGTTTTTTAGGGCAACTGTAATAACTGTGATTTCATGAGTTTTCAGTTTTGGAACATTTATAAAGTAAGGCGCCTCCAAAACAGTTTTGGGTAGGCGAATCTTTCTCTGGCCTACCTCTACGTCTACGATTTCGTCGTGGCTCAGATTAAGGAAGGAAACCTGGTTTTTTCTTATAATTCCCATAGCTCCGCTCTGTTCCATTCTTATCTCGGCGGGATTTGACGTGCTATCGCTTTCCACAACCAAGACTTTGTTTGAATGCTCCTTAGCCACACGAATAACGGCGTCAAGGACACGCAAATCAGTATTCACATTACCATAAATGTCCTTGTGATAGCAAATGTTAGGCTTTATTACTATCTGGTCACAATAATCCACATCTATTCCGCCGATTAGTTCAATTCCCTTCCTAACTGTTGCTTCTACATCCTTCACTTTCAACAAACTTACTTTGGGCAAACTGTACGCCTCCATAACAAGCCACGCCAGAAGATATTTCTAATCCTCAAATATGCTGTACCTGCTTTAGTTAACAGGTACTATTCACACGGCGCTTTTTATTTTTGAGTTTTTTCCCACTTTATTTCCTTTCTTCTTACTGTGAAGAATAAAATGTTCTGGTAGAGAACTAGGAAGGATAAGGGTGCCAAGTAGAGCCAGGCGCGGGGCTTTCTGAGTTTTAGGCAAAAAATAAGGGCGCCCAAATTAATAAAAAAGATTGCTCCCGCAAGAATAAAGATAAGCGGAACAAATTCATGGTAGAACACGCCAAGTGCCAGCAAGAAGGGTAGCAGAGCTAAACACACCGCGTTCAGGGAGGGAGCAGTATATCTAGAGGTGAAAGATAGGAAGTTGGGTATTCTGGGTTTGGGAAACATTCTCAGTCTCTGAGCACTATACTTAGCGGTGGCTTGATCTGACCCTCTGCTCCACCTCCTCCTCTGCTGGACAAAATCTTTAAAAAAGCGAGGCTCAAGCACTTTCACTCCTGCTTCCTGGGTGTAAACTATTTTGTAGCCGTCAACATAAATCCTGTACCACAATTCATGGTCTTCAGCTAACATTTCGGCGTCAAAGCCGCCGGTGCGTTCAAGGTAGGTTCGCCTCACTGCGTAGTTGTAGCCAATTAGAACTGGTACCGCGACCAGCTGTCCCCCCTGCCAGAGTGTGTATTCGAGGTCGATGACGCGGCTTAGAAAATTGCGTCTTTCCGCCTCGTATCTTCCTTGGACAGCTATTACTTTTGGGTCGTCAAAGTGTTTAACCAGAGCTTTTAAGGCGTCTGGTTCTATGCTGCAGTCCGCGTCATATACTGCTACTATCTCTCCGCTTGATACAGATAGTGCCTCGTTAAGACCGTAAGCCTTTGAAAATCTCTTTTCATGTTTTATTCTTTTTGCGTTCTTCCAGTCTTTTGTTTCATTTTCTATAAGTTCAAAGGTTCTATCAGTTGAGTCATCGACAAAAATGATCTCCATTTTCTCTTTCGGGTAGTTTAAACTGCGCAAACTTTTCAATACGCGTTCAACATTTTTTTCTTCATTGTAGGTTGGAACAATTACGGTAACTGTGGGCAAATTTTTCTTCTCCTTCCCGCTCTTCGTCTTAAATATTGATACTAATGCTGTGAAAAAGTAAATAATAGGTATTACTAACATTATTATCGCTAGGAAAATGTAAACGGCAATTAGCGCGAGGGGTAGGTTCAGCAACTTTATCTTCTCCTTTGGATTTTCTTCCAAATATTTATCATGGAGCCTAAAGTCTTTAACGGTTCTTTTCTGGTTAGGGATGGAACTAGGTATCCCGCTGCGTAGAATAAGTGGATTAGAAGATTGGGTCTCCAAAACGCCATATAACCATACAGGGATGCCAGCAAAATTCCCAGATTAATGAGGACTTTTTTGGGAATCCTGCCATAGAGGTAGTAGTCGCCCACACTTATCATGTAGGCCCTCCTAAGCAAATTTTCTATTTCGATGCGATTCTTCCAAATCTTGTGGAAAACCTTCGCCTTGGGAGCATATACAACTCTAAAACCGGAGTTCCGCACCCTATTGCTAATACTGATTTCTTCCCCGAAGACTTTAACTCCATGGGGCCCCAGCTGCTCTTTAAACCCTCCGATTTTTAGTGCCAAATCCCTTCTAATGGCCAAGTTTCCTCCTATGGGAAAGTATATGTCTCTGGCCTTTTCCCCCCAATTGGTTACACCTAGAATTCCATAGACATCCTTCCCCAACCATTTTGGCTTTTTTGCTCCCACCATTACTAGACTTATTTTTCCCCCAACACATCCTACGCTACTATCTTTGAAGATGCTGTTAATCTCTTTGAGCCAAGACCTATTTGCGATGCAATCATCATCAATAAACGCCACTATGTCTCCCTTAGAGATTTGAATCCCATAATTTCTCGCCGCCGCGATTCCTATCCTCTGAGAGGGTCTAACAATACAAAAATTTGAAATTCTGGAAAACCTGGATTTTAGCTCCTCATAGCTTCCATCCTCAGACCAATTATCTACCACAATGACTTCATAGTCCCCATCAAACGCCTGACGAAGCGTGCTCTCCACAGTGTCAACCACATGCTCTCTTCTATTGAAAGTTAAAATTACAACCGATATAACCATAGAAAACTACCCTAGCAAATTGAAACATTATACCACATTTTCTACTTTTCGGAAATCCTCAGAGAACAAATCCGATATAACTAAAGGAAATCCAAATATAAGAGTGATAATAGAAAAACTAATTAATAATTTTCCGGCCACTACAAGTCTCGATGTTTGAATTTTTAAAATAAAAAGGTTTAAAGACAATTTTATATTAATTACGTGGGTGAAATTCTACAACGCGTTTATAAGGAGATACAGTGAAATGGTTTTGTCTGTTTCCGTTGTTTTGTGTGCCTACAATCGAAAAAAAGATGTCGCTGAGTGTTTGGAGGGTATCCTGAGCCAAAATTACCCCAATTTTGATGTGTGGGTGATAGACGACGCATCTGCAGATGGAACCTACGAATATTTGAAGAGTAGATTCAGCCACCACAAAAATTTTCACGTCATTAGAAATGATACTGAAATGGGGAACACTCGCTCAAGGAACCTTATTATGCGTAAATCTAAGGGGGAAATAATAGTTTCCACAGATGACGACTGCATAATTCATCGGGAGGACTGGATAGCAAACCTAGTGAAGGTTTTTGAAGAGTCACCGCAAATCGGTCTGGTCACCGGGAAGGTGCTACCCATATTTTATGATAAAGTTCCAAAGTGGCTGGAGCCTCCAATTTACCCCATACTAGCAATAAGAACAGAGAATCAGCGTACCGAAGCCCTAAATCCTTATGGCTGTAATATGGCGGTGCGGAGAAGCGTTATGGAAAAAATCAACTTTCTAAATGAGGACATCACCAGAAAGTCTGGAGGACTTTACTCTGGTGAGGATACCGACTTGGGACTAAGGGTTAGGGCGGCAGGCTATAGAGTAGTTTACACTCCAGATGCAGTAGTTAAACACAAAATGTTTAAAGAGCGCATATCAAAAGAGCATTTCATTAGACGTGCCCTATATTTTGGCATGTCCGAAGAAGTGTATGCTGGGTCAAACTTGTGGAAATTACTTGATGGAGCGGCAAACATAATAATTTTCCTGTTCAAATTTATTGTGAGACCCAAATTCTCCACTTTGACACTAATTGCTTACAAAACAGGTTTCATGGTTAAAGCTTTGGGAGGAAACGAAGAGGCTATCGAAAGATGGAGAAAAGCGTTTATGCGACTAGCCGCCAAAACAAAGTAAACCCATCTCAAATCAAGAGATGGTTTAGAAAACAATAAAAGGTAAAGAATTGTAATGAATATGTCAATAGATTTTATGGAAAGGGATGCTTTTAATGGAAGATTATGAAATTTACTGTTTTGCCGAGAAGTTGAAGGTGCTTTCGATTATTTTCTCATCTATCCTTACAAGGTACTCAGCCTATTTGGTGGGTGGAGGGGAACCAGAACCTAGGGAGGTAATTTGGTGGGTGCTAGACGCGATTAACCTTGAGGCAAGCATAGCGGTTAACGTCACAAAATCTGACCTTTTCTCTAATGCACTTGAACTGTTTAAAAAAGCAGAAGAAAACCTGCTCTTAGGTGATATTGAACAGGCAATCAGAAAAATAGCTGAAGCCACAACCAGAATTACAACCGAGGCTGACCGAACTCTTAGAAAAATAGAGGAGAAAAGGTAGAGAAACTATCTATTGCCCGCCACTGGAAAGTAAGTTTAAACCCCTAACTATGCACTCTGTAGAACATCTTATTTTACGACTTGCCAGATCCACGTTTAAGGTACTGCTGCTGAAATTTTTCATTCCCGCTGGTTTCTTAAAAAGCTGCTACACTAAATATTAGGATCATGTGCCAGTTTCCATTTGCAGTTACTAGATTAGAGCGATTAGTTTCATTATTAATTGGGTTGTATAATCCCACTAGTCCAAAGCATTCGTCAACAGTGCGCCAACCGCTGGGCCAAACATTCTTCATTAAAGCTCCATATATGAACAATGTTACATTCCCCTCAAGGCTAAGAGTGATGGAGGGCGTATAATAGTCTACTGGTACAAAGTGCCAACCCGTTGTTCCATTGCCTAGCACCATTCCGGGCACTATGCCTGAGGGCGTCGAAGCTAAAACTACGAACATCATTAAATCGCCGCTCTCCTGAATATAATAAGTGTTAAAGCTCACTGTAAGATTATATGGCCCTTGTTTGCTTCCAACATCACTAGCACTCAATTGAGGAGAATATAAGTTAGGAATGTATGAGTTCACATACCAAAATGTGTTTGAGGCTCCTATGGGTGCGAGGGCAAATACTGAGAAGGCTAATGCAATCATCATAGTTAATGTTATACTAATCAACCGTTTATTTCTCATTTCAGGTCACATCCGCTGTTAAAGCCATGTATCATTTACAGGTTAAAGTCCTAATTATAGTTTTGCTATAATACAAACGGGAATAAAAAGTTTTAGGTACTGTTCTTAGAGTAATGATTTGTAACGACTTTGATCATCTCTGAAAAGAGCTTCTCTACTCCCTCACCACTCTTGGCATTAACAGTAATTACATTACTGTCCGGCACATTAAAAACGTTCTTAACTTCGTTTAAAAATAAAGAAGCCTCCGAATTTTTCTCGTTTACAGCCACTACCGTGGGAACCGCCCTGTTTCCAACTATTTCCTCGTAGATTGCACGCGCCTTTGAAAGGGAATCTGGTTCACCATTATTCACCACTAGGAGCAGAGCATTCAACCCCTTAGACAAAGATTTTCTAACCACCGAAAATTGGTCTGCCCCCGGAGTTCCAAAGAAATGAAAACGCGAGCCATTCACATCAAAGTAAGTGTAATCCATACAAACCGTGGAACCCGCAGCATCGATATGAATAACACCTTTTCCACCAAACTTTTCCGCCAATCTTGAAACAATTTCCGTTTTGCCGCTAGCCCGCGGCCCCGCCACAACAACCTTAAACTGCTGCATGAAAAAACCCTCAAAGACCCTAAAACGTTATAGATTTATAATCTTACACCAATAAATAACTTTCGCCGCCCAAAAATCAGGTGATGAAGATTTATTCGGTTCCATCTCCCTAATAAGGCTCCAAATCGTGAAAGAAGCCCTATAAACACCCCTTTTTTGAGGCGAAACCGAACAATTCTACATCACCCAAAAATCACTAATTCGCTGCTACAAAAAAGAAAATACGCATATTAATAATAATCATTTAAAAATTAAAAAACTAAAAAGTCACTAAAAATTATTAATTTCTAAAAAATTCTGGGAATTGTCCTAAAACTCCTAACACTTATGAATGGTTTTAAAGCCTATCTTTTTTGGCAGGAATCAGAGATCGGATAAGCAACCCCCGGCGGGGGGTGTCCCCGGTGTCTTCCCTCTTCGGGGTTTCAGACGCCGGATCAACCAGAGCCGATCACAATCTCTTTGCTCGCAATCTCATTACCCTCACTGTCAAGGATAATAAGGTGCGCGGAGCAACTAAGTCAGCAGTCATACGACCGCATAACCATCTCCATAAGGTTAAGAATCTTTGGGTCGATTTCTGGCATTTTTCCTTATCCTCCACCTATTTTCACTAAGTCTTTATCATGGGCTCTGGGAGCTTTAATTTTTCATGAATCTTTTCCTCAAATATCTGCTTGGCGGTCACCAGAAAAGATTTTTCCACAGCAGCAATGTTGTGATTCGTAGCTACAATCAAGTTTGCCTTTGTGCATATCCCCTTCTCATCCGACCAGTAATGATGTATCAGTGTTCCCCGGGGCGCCTCAACTATACCCACACCATTGCCTTCCTTGGGCTCCACGTCCGCCAGCTTAACATCGGTACTCACAATGTCAGGATCTTCAAGTAGCATCTTCGCCTTCTCCACAGCTTCAACCAGTTCAACTATCCTGGCCCAATTGTACGCAAGGGTAGCATTGCAGGGTCTACCAACAGTATCCCTGAACTCTTTAAGAGCTTCTTGGGCCAAGGGAGTTTCCATTCTATCTGCAACATTTATCCTCCCCAAGGGTCCTGCACGCCATATTCCTTCCGGATAACCGGCAGGTTTGAAGAATATGTGGGTTGCATAGGAGTGAGGAGCCACATGTTCCGCTATATAGTTCAAATAGTCCTTCTTTGCAAAATCCGCGGCAATCTTGCCGTCAGGGCTCATAACTCTAACTGTTGCGTCGCCAAAAATGGTATGCACCCCTTCCTTGGCAAGACCTACGTAGTATGAATCAAAGACTCCCAGCTTAGTAATGACATCCAAATAGTCACCAACAACCTTCTTAGCTAGGTCTACGGTGAACTTGGTAAGCTCCATCGCTCTATCAATTCGCTTCAGTTGCTCGTCACGCTCCTCCTCGGTCATAGGCTTAGATTGACCGCCTGGAACAGATGTGACTGGATGTACAGCCCTTCCGCCTATCAAGAAGCAGAGTTCCTGACCAATTTTCATAAGTTCAATGGCTTTTTTGCCCGCGTCAGGTAGATGTTTGATTACTGTGACCACGTTTCTATACTGCGGTTCAGCAAGCGGGCCTACCAAAAAGTCTGGCGCCGCCAACGCATAAAAGTGCAATGCGTGACTGGAAATAGTTTTTGCTTGAAGAAGAAGGTCTCTCAGTTTTAACGCCGCCTTTGGTGGAGTTATGCCCCAAGCAGCCTCGACAGCACTCACCGAAGCTAGGTGGTGGGCCTCAGGGCATATACCACAAATTCGTGGCACTATGCGGATAACTCGCTCCATTAGGCGGCCTTCAACGAACTTTTCAAAGAAACGTGTAACTGTTACCCCAAAGTGTGCGTCTTCCACTTTATTATTCTTATCCAGTTTTATTACAATTTTTGCATGTCCTTCAAGTCTGGTTGCTGGTTCAATAACAATCTCCTTACTCATATTATTTCGCCTTCCTCACCGTTTTTGAGATTATGCCCGATGGTAAGAAAAAGTTGTAAAAAGTGCCGGCTACATCACCGACCTTCTCCACAAGTTCCTCCGGGCTTATAGACTCATAATCTACTATCGAGCCAAGTGCACTAATCATCTTAGCTCCCTGATCTATTACATTCGGCCCAGGACCGTAGCATCCCCTGCAAGGCATACCGGCCTTGGGACATAGTGCACCACATCCCTCACGGGTAGCGGGCCCCATACAAACATATCCCTGCTCCAATAAACACTTCTTTGGATCCGGTATCCCCTCATAGTCTCTCTTCAACTGCTTTATTGTGATCACCTCAGATTTCTCCCTGGGACACTCGTCACATAGAGTACGTACAGGTGGTGTGGGTAACTCTCCCTTCAACAGGCCAAGTATAGCGTTTGCGATGTCCTTTGAAACTACTGGGCAGCCTGGAAGGAAAACTTCAAAATCCACCACCTTCCTGTTTGGCACGATGAAGTCCAACATTTTTGGAACATCCTCGTCTGGAATGTTGGGTTCCTGGACGCTTTCAGCCTCCATAAACTTGCGCTTCAAAGCCTGGTCGATGGTGGTAAGATTAAGCAAACCATATATTCCACCATAAGTTGAACAGGTGCCCAAGGAAATCAGAGTCTTACACTTCTTCCTTAAAGTTTTTAAGATGTGCACGTCTTCCTCTGTCCTGCATACGCCCTCAACGATACCCACATCAATTGAGCCATCCTTGTAACTCTCTAAGTCCTTGTACTTAAAGTCAGTTACCGTGTGCCAGAACTTGATGTCTAAATGTGGCAGAATGTCCAAAAGGGCCTCGTGAGTATCAAGCAAGGACTGGTAGCAACCCCAACAACTTGCCAGCGAAACCATGGCTACTGTAACGGGCATTTTTTTCAAAACCTCCAATTTTCACTCCTTATCCTTACTTAGCGGACTTGGTCCAAGCTCCTTCAATTTTTTAACGAAATCGTTCATAACCTCAACCAAAACATTACCTTCACTAGCAGAAATCCACTCCAACCTCAGCCTTTCAGGCTCAATCCCCAGTTGCTCAATTAACTTTTTAACAAGCTTAATACGTTCCTCAGCCCTGTAATTCCCAGTAACATAGTGGCAGTCGCCATGATGGCAACCTCCAATAAACACGCCGTCTGCGCCCAACTCGAACGCCTTCAGAATAAACTGGGGATCAACACGACTGCTACACATGACTCTAATAAACCTCACGTTCGGAGGATACTGCATCCTACTGGTGCCAGCCATATCAGCACCAGCGTATGTACACCAGTTACACAAAATCCCCACAATCTTAGGCTCAAATTCTCCATTACCACCCATAAAGCTCACCTCTTCATCGCCGCCTCTATCTGAGCCATCACTTGGTTGAACTTGAAGTGCTGTGTTTCTATAGCTCCACTGGGGCAGGCAGCGGCACAGGCCCCACAGCCCTTACAAAGCACACTATTTATGTTGGACTTACCATCCACAGTCATACCAATTGCCCCATAGGGACAAATGTCCTGACATACCTTACACCCAGAACAGAGATCCTCATTCACAATACTGAAATAGGGCTCAATCTCAACTTCTCCCATGCCCATAAGCGCCACAGCAGCCGCAGCCGCACCCTTACCCTGAGCCACAGCATCCGGAATATCCTTTGGTCCCTGAGCCATACCAGCAACGAACACTCCGTCTGTTAGAGTGTCTACGGGGCGCAGTTTGGGGTGCGCCTCCATCAGGAATCCGTCTGCACTCCTAGAAAGCCGGAATAAACGTTGTATTTGTTCGGTTTCCTCTCTGGGAATCACTGCAGACGCTAAGACCACCATGTCTACCTCGAGCTCCATAAGTTGGCCCAGCAAGGTGTCCTCCGCACGAACCATTAGTTTATCTGTCCCCGGAACTCGTCTCACTTCAGCAACTCTGCCACGTACGAAGTTCACTCCGTATTCTCTCCCCGCTATCTCGTAGAACTCATCATAGCCTTTCCCAAAAGTTCTCATATCCATGTAGAAAATGAAAATTTCAGTGTCAGGATACTTCTCCTTAATTTGCCTGGCATGCTTCACACTATAAGTGCAGCAAACTCTGGAACAATAGGGAAACAGCCTCTGGTCACGTGAACCCACACACTGTATGAACGCCATCCTCTTCGGCTTCTCATGAGTCGTGGGAACTATCACCTTACCACCAGTGGGGCCAAAGGAACTCAACAACCTCTCCAGTTCCAGTGAAGTAATAACATTAGGCAGAATACCATAACCGTACTGAGGAGCGTCAAAAGGCGTATACACATCATAGCCTGTAGCAATTATCACCGTGCCCACATCCAGCTCTATCTCCTTTTCTTGCTGGTTAAAGTCAATGGCCTCAGGCTCACAAACCTTCACACATAATTTGCACTCTATACACTTATCCCTATCAATAGTGTAAATGTTGGGCACCGCTTGAGGGAAGGGAACATAAATAGCTTTCCTCGACCCCATACCCAACTCAAACTCATTCGGAACAAAGACAGGACAAACTTCGGCACATTTTCCACAACCAGTGCACTTATCCGCCAGGACGTATCTGGGATGCTCCACTATTTTGACTTTGAAATTGCCTACATATCCCTCAACTTCCTTTATTTCGCTATAACTGTGGATCTCTATGTTGGGATGTCGGGCGACATCCACCATTTTAGGGGTCAAAATACATGCGCTGCAGTCCATCGTGGGAAATGTTTTGTCAAGCTGGGCCATCCTTCCCCCTATGGTTGGACTCTTTTCAAGAAGGTGAACCTTGAAGCCCGCATTCGCTACATCCAGCGCCGCTGAAATCCCCGCTATTCCACCACCAACAATGAGGCATACCGGCGCCACCTTCACCTTTTGCACCTCTAGTGGCTCCAGCCTTGTAGCCTTGGCCACCGCAATTCTTATCAGATCCTTCGCTTTTTCCAGAGCCTCTTTAGGCTGCCTCATATGCACCCAGGTATCATGCTCCCTAATATTCGCCTGTTCAAAAAGAAACTGGTTCAATCCAGCCTCCGCACACACCCTTCTAAAAGTGGGTTCATGAAGCCTAGGGCTGCAGGCCGCAACCACAACTCTGTTAAGATTGTGCTCCTTAATGTCCTGCTTAATCATTTCCTGTCCAGGGTCAGAACACATAAAACGGTAATCCTTCGCCACCACCACATTGGGCAAAGTCGCTGCATAGCTTGCCAACTCCTGCGGACTCACAACACCTGCAATGTTTGTACCACAGTGACACACGTACACTCCAATACGTACTTCTTTTTCACCCATCAGGGCTTCCTCCAAACGGCGGTTTGGAACTCCTAACACTCAACACAATCATCACTAAAAATTTTCCCACGCCATTTTTCAGACGTGAAACTTCCGACTAACACGGTAATTTTTTATATTTAATGCTTTCGTTAATCTACAAGCGGTGATGCAGATTTATTCGGCTCCATCTCCCTAATAAGGCTCCAAATCGTGAAAGAAGCCCTATAAACACCCCTTTTTGAGGCGAAACCGAACGATTCTACATCACCATCTACAAGCCCACAACAACCCAAACCACCCCTAATAGATAGATTTACAGCCACAAATAAAAAAACACTTAAAGTTAAAAACATTCCCACCCAACACAAAAGAGAGCACAAATAAAACAAACTCCCACCTTTAAAACCCAAAAAATAATTCTAAAAACAAACATCCAAACATAAACAAAAACACAAAACAAGCAAGAAACTACACCTTGCCATGTGTGATGTATTCGACATAGAACCCAACCTAAAACTACATTCCAGAAAAATCCAAAAACAAACCAAACAATATGCACCTCAAAGCATGAAATAGACTTTCCAACATCCATAGAATAAGGCACCCAAGCGGAAAAAAGTAATAATAGAAGAAAATGGAAAAGATATCTACGTAATTACTCCAAAAGGCGAAAAGCTAAAAGCAGAAAAAAGAAAAACCAGATACGGGGGTAAGAAATAGTAAAAATTTTTTAACGTAGCACCTCCTTTGATTTTTTCATGTTGGGTGACGCGATGTAATTTGCTATGTTCAACTCTACGCGATAGTTTCTCCTCTCAAAAAACTCAAGAAC
>JAHQXB010000135.1 GCA_029856435.1 Candidatus Jordarchaeia archaeon | reverse complement strand
CTTTGAAAGGGCATCCACCCCTATGGTTGGTTTCAGTGTTTGCAGCTATCTGGTAGGGTTGGGGCTTGTGGGTGAGGGTGCTACGCCCGGGCGACTATGATGGTCTCCTCAGTGTGGGCTTTTGTTTTTGCGCTTCCGTCCACGGCAAAGACATTTGGTTTCTCCCCCGTTATCTCTTCATATATTCTTGCCTCCACCCTTGTAGATGAGGTGGGTGTTTCGTCGAGGGTTTCCCGCCCACCTTCTTGATGTGATAGTGATACGTGCCACGAGCAGGGTTTTCTGCTCCCCTCTTTCCCTTTGGCGGTCATGTCTAGGTTTAGGTCATTCACGGTTTTGGCGATTTCCCTCAGGGCTTTTTCCGTCTTCCGCTATGAGGGCGGCCAGGGTTTTCTCCCGGTCAGTTTCTCCAAAAAAAATTTAAATACAACAGAATATGAATTAACAGAACAAAGAACTGAAAAAAATAAACGAAGTGAATAAAAAATGTCAACGAAAAAACCACATCTAAACTTGGTAATCATAGGACACGTAGACCATGGAAAGAGCACTATGGTAGGACACTTACTTTACCTAATGGGCGCAATTGACGAAAGAACTATAAAACAGTACGAACAAGAAGCGGAGAAAATTGGAAAAGGGAGCTTTAAATTTGCATGGGTTCTAGATAGGCTCAAAGAAGAAAGAGAAAGAGGGCTAACAATCGACATTTCCTTCTGGAAATTCGAAACCGGTAAATACTATTTCACAATAATTGACGCACCAGGTCATCGCGATTTTATTAAAAACATGATTACTGGCACAAGCCAAGCGGATGCAGCAATTTTAGTTGTTTCGGCAAGAAAGGGAGAGTTTGAGGCAGGCATTGGTATCGGAGGACAAACCAGAGAACATGCATATTTATCATTTACTCTAGGAGTGAATCAAATTCTAGTTGCCATAAATAAGATGGATGACGCTTCAGTTAATTGGAGCCAAGACAGATATAATGAAGTTAAGAACGAGGTTAACGAGTTACTTAAGAGTGTGGGTTTTAAAGTTGAAAATGTGGATTTCGTCCCAATTTCAGCATGGTTAGGCGATAACATTGTCAAGCACAGCGATAAAATGCCATGGTATAAAGGACCAACTTTAGTTGAAGCATTAGACAAGTTTGTTGTTCCCCCCAAGCCTTTAGATAAGCCGCTTAGAATCCCTATACAAGACGTTTACACAATTACTGGTGTCGGTACAGTGCCAGTTGGAAGAGTCGAAACTGGTGTTCTAAAAGTAGGCGATACTGTAGTCTTCCAACCAGCCAACGTAGAGGGTGAAGTCAAATCCATAGAGATGCACCACGAAGCTATTCCTGAAGCTGTTCCAGGGGACAATATAGGCTTCAATGTTAGAGGCGTAGCCAAAAAGGACCTCAGAAGAGGTGACGTTGCTGGGCATAAGACTAGCCCCCCAACAGTCGCAAAAGAATTTGTTGGACAGCTAGTAGTAATTCAATTTCCTTCTGCAATCTCTGTTGGGTACTGCCCAGTGGTTCACGCTCACACAGCACAAGTAGCCTGCAGATTTACAAAACTAATAGCAAAAATTGATAGACGCACGGGTCAAGTGGTTGAAGATAACCCCGATTACATTAAACGGGGCGACGCAGCATTAGTACAATTGGAACCGACGAAGCCAATGTGCGTCGAATTGTACAAAGAAATACCTCAGCTAGGTAGATTTGCAGTAAGAGATTCGGGCAATACAATAGCAGTGGGCATAGTCAAAGAAATCGTTTCAAAGGGTTAATCTTTCATTTCTGCTATTTTTATATTTGAACTCAAAAAACGGTATATGCCTCACCCTCTTAGCTGCAAAACCAAATATTACTTTTTTGGACTTATTTTTCATTTTCTTAGATTAAGCGATACTAATTTGTACTTAGGTGATAAGTAATTTGTACATAGTTGATCCTTAACAACCAGCTACATAATTAAAATAGGAATAGGCATATCGAAAAATAATATTATGCGGGTTCCCACCAAGTGGCGCCAAATAGAGCAAGCTGGGCACTCCCTCAGTAAGATGTATTTCAAATTTAAAAAGTTTAGAGAGCTCCTTACTTTAAAAAAGTTATTTGATGGTGATATGCAAATGCTTGAAAAGACGCGGCAACCAAGTTTAAAAAGTAAAATCCTCGGATTAATAGTGAATCCAATTGCGGGAATCGCAGGTAAATATGCGTTTAAAGGTTCAGATAATCCTGAATTAGTCCGAAGGGCAATTGAATTGGGGGCGAAGCCAATCTCGCCCGAAAGAGCCAAGGAGGCTCTGCTTGTTCTTAAACCCTTGAAGGATGTATTAAGACTTTTAACTTTTCCTAGTATTATGGGTGAGGATGAGGCGAGAGAGTGTGGCTTTGAACCAGAGGTGGTTGGTGAACTTCCTTCTATAAAAACCACCTCTGAAGATACTAAAAAAGCAGCTAGAATAATGGCTGAGAGGGGAGCCGAATTAATCCTTTATGCTGGCGGCGACGGCACCACAGTCGACATACTTGAAGCTATAGACCAAAAGATCCCAATTTTAGGAATTCCTTCGGGAGTAAAAATCTGGTCGGCCACATTCGCTACAACCCCAAAAACCGCTGGTTTCATTACATTACGTTATTTATGGGGTGAACTTCCAGTTAGAGAAGCCGAAGTAATGGATGTCAATGAGCAACTGTTTAGAAGAGATGCGTTAAATGTCCAGTTGAAAGGTTACGCAATAACCCCCTATGAACCTCAGTACTTACAAGGCTCCAAATGGATGAGTCCACAAACAACAAATGAGATAGAGGATCAAAATGCCATAGCTCGTAGTGTTGTTGAGAACCTAGAACCCAATACAGTTTATATACTTGGTCCTGGAACCACTTGCAAAGCGATAGCTGACTTATTGGGCATAGACAAAACATTACTGGGAGTAGATTTAGTTCAAAATAGAAGAATTATTGCGAAAGATGCTGATGAGCGCGAGATCCTCAGAGTTATAAAAAATGCAAAATCCAAAATAATTGTAACACCTATAGGCCGTCAAGGCTTTATTTTCGGGCGGGGGAATCAACAAATAAGCCCTGAGGTGATTAACAAAGTGGGAATTGAAAATATTATTGTTATAGCCACGCCTTACAAGCTCTCAACAATACCAACACTAAGGGTTGACACCGGTTCCCCTGAACTTGATGAGACCCTAAGAGGATACATCAGGGTAATCACCGGATACCACCAAATTTTAATAAAAAAAATTCAATAACCCAAAAATTAAAATATAACCATACTCAATCGAAGTTTATTCTCGCGATATTCTTAAAAATAACTGAAACGAAATAAACTAAAAGTAAAAATATTTGGATTCAGTTGGCGGTTAGTAGTGTCTAAACTTCAACTGTTTATATACGAGGCAAAAAAGCTGATCCCTATACCAAGGGTCCAAGTAAACAGGCAAGCCATATTACTAGTTCTATCTCTTATCTCGGTTTTCATAATAGCACTCTGTATAAGATGTATACCTTTCTTTATCTACCCCCCCTATATAAGAGCCTTCGATCCATGGCTCCAGTATGAAAATGCTCTATATATTTCAATATTTGGTTTTGACTCATGGTTTAGTTGGTATGATCACGCCTCATGGTATCCTATCGGCAGGGATATGTCTCAATCATTCTTTCCGGGAACCCCTTTCGCCGCCGCAACCATATATTTTTTGCTACATGCCATTGGGTTTAATATTGACATTTATATGATTTGTTATTTCTTTCCGGCGTTTATGGGTGCTATAACTTGTGTAGCAACCTATTTCTTAGGGAAAGAAATTCTAGACAAAAAGACCGGTCTTATTGCGGCCTTCCTCCTGGCGTTTACTCCTGCTTTTATTGAGAGAACCATGGTTGGCTTTTTTGATAATGAGTCAGTAGGGATGCTGTTTCTAGTGCTATCCCTATACTTCTTCGTACGTTCCCTAAAAAGAGGTTCAATAATATCTGCTGTTTTTGCTGGTCTCTGCTTAGGAGGATTGGCGGCTAGTTGGGGGGCCTACCTATACCTAATGTATATATTTCCCCTGACTACAATACTGTTATTGTTGATAAAAAAATACACGCCCCGCCTCTTTATGACCTATAGTGTTACAATTACTTTAGCAATTTTTATTATTACACGTGTACCCGCCACGGGTGGTTCAGATGCTTTAAAATCTATGAGTGTTATCCCTGCACTTATTGTTTTGGCAATACTCTTATTTTATGAGGTTTTCCTCCACCTTAATGCCCAGAGAACAATGATTCTAGATAGTGTTACTAGATATATTCCTTTAAAAGGAAAAGCTTTGGAAAAAGTCCAATGGTTTTTTCAAAACAGAAAAAGATTCCTAATACTAGTAGGGGGAATAGTTTCAATTTTGGTAGCCGTGCTCATTATCGCTAACTTGGACGCTTTTGGTAACATTTCTGGACTCGCAGCGAAATTCATTTCAATTATTTACCCTACATATAGGGAAGAACAACACATTGTCGCAAGTGTTGCGGAACAAATGCCAACCCCCTGGGGAATCTTCTTTTATGACCTCAACTTTCTTGTTGTTCTTTTTCCAGTAGGATTATACTTTGCATTTAAGAGAAGATACGAAGAAGATTTACTCTTAATAGTATATGGAGCTACTGTAACATATTTTACTGGTTCAATGATTCGCATTATTATCATGTTAGCTCCTGCGGCATGTATACTTAGCGCCTATGCCTTGTCAATAATATTTAAACCATTAGCGCAAGTTATCACTAAAAAGACCCTAACAATAGCTAGGAGACGAAGAATGAGAATTAGTGTTCCCCTCGGACGTGACACAGCTCTGCTGGTTTTTGCAATAGTGGGAATAATTTTAGTCTACGCTTTCCTCCAGGGAGTAAATACTACCATATACTCTCCACCGCCCTCAATGATAGTTAGAGATAGTTATGGTGGGGCATATCTAGATTGGGATCAAGCGTTTTCATTTATGAGAAATGAACTTCCCGAGAACGCAGTGGTTGCAGCTTGGTGGGACTATGGTTACTGGATTACAGTTAAAGGTGGAAAGATAACTTTGGCGGATGGGAACACTCGCAACTTCACACAAATAGGCTGGATTGGTCGCGCCTTTATGGAAACTAGTGAAATAAGATCTTTGGAGGATTTCCGAAGATTTAATGCTACACATGTACTGGTGTTCTTCGGATACAACGATGCAAACATACACGGTGATGAAGGAAAATGGTTATGGATGGTTAGAATCTCATTTGATGAAGTAATAAACTTGGTGCAGAACCTCTACCAATCCGGAGCATCTCAAGAGTACATAAATAATTTCATTGCCAACACACCATATGAATACCAGTTCTATAACCCCTACGTTTTACCAGGAACATCAACAATTCAAGAAGCCTTCTTTAATAGCACAATCTATAAACTATTGTACTATCACGCCCCAGAACCAAAACTTCATCCCAATTACTACAACACTCTAAACCGTAACCTGTATACTCAAATGAGCAACAATAAATATCCTTTGGTTATTGGTGGAAACGAAACGCTTCAAACTACATATATATACCTGGGGTCCAGTTGGACTCCAGGTTTTAGAACCCTCAACCATTTTAAACCCATATTTATATCCAGCAACGGGCTTGTGAAAATCTACGAGATAGACTACTCAATTCTAGACTCAAAACTAGACATCAATAATCTGGCAGTGTATACTAATTCAACGGGTATTCTAAACATAAGCAATACTGGATTAACTACTTACAACATCACCCAAATACTTTCAAACGGGACTAGCTGCACACTTGATATAACCCTCCCAATAAGTTTAGCACCGGGAGAAACAAAACAAATTGAATTCAAAGTAACTCAAACCGTTAACGCAGGCGATAAACTACTCATTAAAATAGCTACAAGTATACCTGACTTTTATGAAGAAAAAATCGTTCTAGTGGAGTAAAACCGTGAGCTTGATAACGAGATTAGAGAGGACTTTAATCAAGGTTAACAGACATGAGCTAGCGTTCTAATTGAACAATCCCAAACAATTTTTAAATTAAATTACTTAGAAATAATCGTGATATTTTTCATTTTTAATCACGTCTTTAACTGGAGGTTTATAAATGAAATTTTTGCTTCGGAAATGTATAGTTTGTGGGGAGTATACTTTCAAAGAGGTTTGTCCTTATTGTGGGGGTAACGTAAGAATACCGCATCCTTCAAGATTCTCAATTGAAGATCGCGTTGGCAAATGGAGGCGCCAGCAAAAAAGGGAATTTTACATGAAGCGTGAAACGTCTAGGGGAACATAGAGAATATCAACTTTTTGGAATCACCAATGTTCCGCCTTCATTCTCTATGCTTGCCTTGGCGGTGTTAATAATTTTTTCTAATGCAGACTCGGCTTGTTTGTAATCATCGGCGGTGATTTCTATGCGATACTTTGGTGAGCCTAGAGTGTATATATTTATAGTAATTTCCTCGTTTTGGACAGCGCTAATTGCATCTCTAAAAGCTTTTTTTATGGCTTCTATACCTGCACGCTTCCAGCAAGTCATTTCTACTGTTCTTGCAACGTTAACTTTTGGAGGTTCCACGTGCGTTTTCGCTATTTCGGTAACTACTTCAATCCATTCTTTATTTACCCCTAAATCCTCTAATACTTTTAATCCTTTCTCAGATATTATCTCTAAGCCTCTGTATATGCTGCCATATGCTTCTTCTAACTTGGAACCTACTTCCGTATATGCTTCATCTAGAGTTTTTCCAATTTTCGCGGCTGCCATTTCCAAGAGTTTTTCTGCCTTTTGAGTTCTTTTCCATTCTTGTATTTTTTGGCGTCTTTGCTGTTCATTAACGCGCCTCAAAGAAAGATCTATGAATCCTTTTTGGGGGTTTATTCTGAGCACTTTTGCCACTACTTTCTGTTTTTCTCTAACAAAATTTCTTATGTTTCGAACCCAACTCAGAGCGATTTCCGATATGTGAATCATTCCCTCTTTGTTATCGTACTCATCAAGCTGAACATATGCTCCGTGATTAGCAATTCTGGTGACTGTTCCAATCACCAAGTCCCCCTTTTCTGGGTATTCCCTTTTTGGCCTGACCACCATTATCACCTAGTCTAACTTAGAAACTGTTGCTTACTTTTTTTAACCATTATTACTGCTTTTCCTCCAAGTGGTTTTACTAGAGGCTTACCACATACGTTGCACTTAACAATGGTGCTTGCCCTATCAAAAACAATCTGCTCGGAACCACAATCGGAGCATTGCACATTAATAAACCTACTTTTAGGTTGAGGCAAAATTTCTTTGCGTTTAACCATATGCAGGATACACTCCTACTGAATTTCCAATTTTTTAAGACGCATTCCCTTCTTTTGAATGGTATACCCACACTCTTTGCATTTTAACTTAAGGGAAAACTTTTTGGTAGTCTTAGCAAATCTTTTTTGTATTGGTTTGCCCCAGCTCTACAATTATATGTAGAAGTGTTTAGGCTGACTACCATACCCCTTTTTCTTCCTACTATAACGCCTAGCACCTTGTGCCATTTTTCTGTCCTTACCCTTCTTATACAAGGAAATGGAGTGTACAGTGTATGTTCTGCACTTCGGGCAGTAGGTACGTTTTTCTTTAGGATATAACATCAGTATACACCCTCTCTATGTTCGATTATTTAGACAATAATGATTACACTTATATGTAATTTGAGCAATATCCACAACTCATTTTATACCTTTCGATTTTATATGCATTTAGAAGAAAAAGCTGACAACCTTATTTGCTATTCCCCAGAAGATGTCATCTAAATTAAATTTGTTGAAAAAATAGAAGCTTCGCAGCATTTTTTAATACTAACGCTTTTGCATTCTCTCTTGGTAGAGTGGCAATGTCCTCAACTTGGAACGGCCCATAAATCTTCATATCGCTCCCCACTATAGCTGGGATCTGCTTTAAAAATCGAATTGGAATAAACGTTTCATCCTTTTCTTCGATTACTCTAATTTCTGGGGAGAGGCTTTTTCCATTAAAAAGTTGCGAGAATGCATTTTTAAGGTGTTCATATACTACTTTTTCTTCCTGTGTTAATTTTTCAGTGTTTAGTTCCTTTTTGGCACGTATTTTCCCCAAAATTTTCCCAAGCCGGATATTTATGAGATCATTTAATATTAGATAGAGCATATCATATTCTCTTTTGACAAGCTTACTCGCTAATAAATCCGATTCATTTTTGTCTAGTTTTATTTCTTCTAAAAATTTTTTAGCTTCAATGTAGAAGTTAGCTTCAAGTTTCTGTAAGCTTTCTTCTTTCTGTTCTTTCTCCCAGGCACTATAGATTTTTTCATACATAGCACTTACCCCAATTAAGTTTTTAGAATTTGGGCAACTCCTTTACAGAGGAGAAACACTGCCGCAGACAGTGGCAGTTCAACTTTTTCGTCTTTGAAGGGCCCAAAGGTTTCTTCTCCAATTCTAAAAGTAGGCACATCACTCGTGTGTACCGTCATTTGCCCCTCAAAAATTTGCGAATCGCTGAAGGGATCAAAGCTAGCTATTTCATTCAATTTTAAGGGTTTCACTTGGAAGCCTGTTTTTCCATTAATAGATGTTGGAAGGCGTATAAGTCTATGTATATCCGCAGTAACCGGTTCATCGATTTCCCCCTTAGCCATATTTATAGCGCGCTCCACAATGAGAAACCAGAAGTTGATGTCAATATTTCTCATCACATCCCAAAGCGGAGGATGTCGGCTCAGGGAATTTATTATATTTTGCTTTTCTTTTATTAACGTCAGCAATTTTTTCCTTGTGGACTTGTCTTCCATCAGAATTTCATTTTCCTGTAACTTGGAAATAAATTTAATAACGTTTCGTGTAATTCGCCCTCCCCACCCCTTATCATTAGTGTCAGGTCCCGTGATTAGCTTTTTGCGTCCAATTTCTTGAAGTCCATGTAACTCTGGATCAATTCCGCCGCCTTTAATATAGTCTATTATCTCTCTTCTTGCTTGAGAATTAAGCTTCTTCACCACTTCTGACTCGACATGTATATGGTACCCTCTGTGCCCAGAAAAACAGATACCAATTTCACTTTTAGATATTCCAAAGTCAGGAATTAGAAAATCCTCCACAATTTTAATTGTCTCGAGCTTAGCATAATCCAAGCAAGTATCGCAGAGCCATTTTAACTCTTCGATTTTTGACTCTCCACAAATGGGGCATTTATCTGGTTTAATTCCCTTGTCTGCCTTCCCACACACCTGGCACTTCCACCTGTCATGTTCATTTTTACAACTCGTTTCAATATGGTCTGCATCAATGTCAAAAATTAAATCACATCCCTCCCATCCCTTCATAGGCATTTTAGGCATAGCTGGCTGGATATAGTAAGCGGCAGAGTAGAACACATCTGAGGGCGCCTCTCTAGCTAGAAACGTTTTTAACTGGTTCTCATCATCAAAACTTAAATGTCTAATAATTGAACCATACTTAAAAAACATAAAACCAAATTCTCTCTTGCGCAGGTTAGAGGGCGAAATTATTCTATCAAAATTATCCTCATAATACTTCCCAAATAAATTCGTTAAAAAGTCAGCGGTACTCATTCAAAATTCCACCCTAAAATCAATTTATTATCTACCGGTCAAATATTATTAATAATGCCAACTCAAATAACTGTTTTTTCGCTTCCTTTTTGTCTACGCAAACTATTACGATAATAATTTAGAGGATGCTTTACCCCTTGGCATAACTCATTTTTTTCGCATAGACCATATGTTTTAAGTGTGCTGCATGTCGGTGGAGTATATTTTGTTCCTCCTCCTCTAATTCCTGCGATATGCTCCACTTGATATCTAGTTAGTTCCTCATCAAAATCAGCAACATTACTAAATATTTCTACAAGCTCATCAACAGACACGCCTATATTTATCAGGAAAGAGGTAAGGGTAAACCTTGCGTGATGAGACATACTTTTACCTGCAATAGCGTCGGATAAAATTTTCGATATGCAGGGAGGAAAACTATCTCTGGAGACTTCACCAAACCCCCCATCAATACCTCTATCTTTTTTTTGGGCTACTAACTTCGATTCTATTATATTAACCATTTCTTTTATTTCTGGTGGCAGAACCGGTGGTTTACCTTTTTTTTCCATAAGTCGCCACTTTACCGCTTCAGAGATCAACCTAGCCACATCATTTTTCCGAAGATATACGTAACCCTTATGCAAAACTCTGTTTACTAGTTTCCAGTATTTATCCTGAAAATATGGAGCATATTCCAAATAATTGACAACATTTAGTTCATAATCGTAAAAACGCCCACCAATGCTTTGACGTGGCGCCTTTCTAATATCCCACCCAAATGTTTCTCTTGCAATATAAATCAGTTTATCATTTTCTTCCATCGCTAAAAGTTTATCAACACGTTTAGACTCTGCAACCGCATATCTTCTCCTTAAATAATCGTCTCCTAATGATTCGACAAGTAGACGCGCCAATGGAAAAGAAAGGAGCTCTTCTACATAATTATTATCTTTGTAAGAAACAATCCCCTTTTCTAAAGCTTCAATGACCCTTTCACCACCTCTTCTAAGAAGAGAAGAATACTTCGGAGAAACTAAATCCCTGATATCTAAATTAAGATTCTCAATATATTTCTGGGCTTCCTTTGTGAATGGGTACTTAGCTAAATCCCCTTTGGATGACATAAACACCATTTCACTTAAACCCTTATCTAACTTGGTTAATAAACGAAATTAATATTTTTCATCCATTTCCTAATTTTGACCCTTAAACTAATATATTCTAGTTGAACATTTAAACACTTGTGAAAACAGTAAATTTAACTCAGAAAAAACACACTACAATACAAACTAGTTTTAAGATGCGTCTTAAATTTCCTCCAGAACTTTTTGCTTGGTATTGTTCTGCACATGTATTGCTAATTATAAATTTTAATTAATTAAAAAAGCATCGCTCTCAAACAGAATCTCGTTTCTATACCTCATTTATTCTGCTTCTATTCTTGGAGCCAGCCAATATGTTAAGCGTCCTCCGCCAATAATGTTGAATTCTAGTTTTATGGGCATACTGGTTGAGAACTGAACTGTAACTGTATCGCTTGCCGCCGCTGCCTTCATCATATCCATTAAGTAGCTGAGAGCATACATTGCTTTAGAATTTTCAATTACATTTAACTCAAGAACTGCGTCGCTAGATTTAGGCAACTTAATTTCCACCCCCCCTGTGTCCCCTGAAGCATTGATATCCAACTCTTCAGGGGTAGCCTCGACTTCTACATGGTCACTTATCACTTCTGCGTCTTTCAAGGCCTCCTTCAAAGCGTCTGCAGTCATTTTGATTTCAGCATTAAATTTAATTGAGGGAACAGGAGTTTCCTCATGTGTCAAATCAAGCAAGCCAATATGGAAAGTGCGTATGGATGTACCTCTAAATGTAACATTAAGCTTATTCTTTTCTGGATCAAGCGACAACTCTAATGCGTCTCCACCCCCCGCTCTTCTCATTATTCTAGACATGTCCTCAAGGTTTATGCCCAGTTTAACTTCACCACTACAGTTATATTCGCTAAAGGCGTTTTTTGGTAATTCGAAGTCAACCATAGCTACATGACTGGGATCCATCGCCCTAGCGTGCAGAGAATTTTTGTCTGCTATGAAAACTAGTTCATCAACTAAACCAGATAGAGCGTCTATAATGTTTTTCCAAAGCTTCGCATCCGTAAAGGCGAATTTAAGAGACATACATATCACCTTTTTTAAGGGTTTTCCTATAAACTAATATAAGTGATTTGAGGCAAATCACCCATGTCTCATTTAAATAATTAATTTACAGGTGCATATTACAGTACCATTCATTTTTAAACAGTTCTCACCATAATTCTGTTATTCCCCTTTATAAGCTCCCTGGGTTAAATCAAAACATCTTTTCTACAGATTTCTTTAACCGCTCCACTTCTGAGCGTAACTCCATATTAAGTTTATTCATGTTTTGAATTATACTCGCGTTGATTTGTATTTCGCCCTCTTCTTCTGCTGGTAAAACTGTTCCAAATATTCTTACCTTATCACCTACTTTAACTTTGCTCAATATTGCATCATCAAAAGCCACAATTTTTGCCTTACCAGTTCCATCATCAATAAGGGCGACGTTTTGTCTTTTCTCTAAAACAACACCAAGAACCTTAATGAAAGAAACATCATTTACAGCAATATCCTTAATCTGTTTTTCAATTGCAGGATGCTTAGGTTTCCATGAACCACCCTCATTCTGCTGATTACGCGACATTAAAATCAACTCTTCAAATATTGAAATGTAAAGACTCTATTAAATGTATTACTGCCCCAAAAATCAGGTGGATCTTTCTCAATGTTCTAGGTTAATTGTGAATCTTTTATGAGATTAGTTGGAGCGTTCAATTATGATTTGCTCCAAAGCTTCTCTAAGTATGTGGCACATTTTCGTCCTCTTTCTGGGGTCGATTGCAACCATTCCATACGTTTTTACATTTAAAAGATCTTCAACTTGCGAGGGCTTCATCGCACCTGGAAGATCCTGTTTATTAGCTATAGCTAAAACTATAGTATTAGGTTTATTGCAAAATTCTTCAATTATTTTGCGGGTGTTTAAAACGTTTATGGGGGTTGAATCAGTAACTACAAAGATGACCTTCGCTCCTCGCATAAAACCATTCCACAAAAAACGAAAACGATCTTGCCCCGCAATATCAAAAAGGCTAACTTCGCACTCACCCAATGTCACAAAACCGAATGATATACCGATGGTCTGTTCGTAGTTAGTGACTGTTCTGTTTTCGCTTAAAAGGGTTATGATGCTGGTTTTCCCCACAGCGGGAAGCCCGATAAAAGCTACTTTTTCATGTCTCATCTATTTGTCCTCTCGCCACTTTAATGGAAATCGAATTATATGTGGCTTATTTCAGATTTTGAACCTTAGTGTTACTGTAATATTGATGAGGATATTCAGTATACAAATTTGTTAAGTATGGACCCTAGTATTTTTCTATCAAAAATAGTTATTTAATTTGAAATCATGGAATAATTTAAAAGATATAAATTTACTTCCCACTAGCTGGCAATATTCTTCAGTAAGTTCTCCAAGTGTGGTGGCACTTAATACATCGATAGAATATGGTTGACCCCTCATCAGCGCTTCTGGTTTGAAGTTGCCAGTATACCGCTTTATTGTGATTACATTTGGGACAGCTAACTTTTACTGTAGGCATAGGTTGAACTGCGTCTGCGTCTTCTATTATCACTGTTTTATCTCTCGGGGTATGCTTTATTTCCTTTTTAATTTTGTACTTTTCTACTGATTCCTTTTCCAATTCAATAGTATAATTACAACTCCTACATCTCAGTTTAACAGTTCCATTATCTGTCTTTGTTGGGAACATTACTGAATTACACTTAGGACAGAACTCCATTGATCTCACCTACTTTTGCATTAAATTTCTTGGTGTTCTAAATGGCGATTACTTATTATTTTGATTCTTCCCCTCTACAACTTTTTCATAAAGCTGTTGCAGTAGAGATGCGAAGATTTGTATGGTTGTTTCCTTTTCAGTTTTACGGTTTAATATTTTTCTTTGAGGAATTAGTGTGGCAATTTTTTCTGCTGTTTCTTTAATTTCAAAGTAATCTTTCAGCCAAGAATAAGCGATTAGCGCCTCAGCCGCGTCGCCTAAACTATGAGCATTTTGCCTAGTAGAAACGTACTTTCTTAGATTTGCTCGCCTCACCGCCTCCGCCAAAAGTGTATCGGGTATTTTGGCGCCATCTGGCTTGCCAAACATTTTTGATTTCACCAAGGAGTATAGAAGATTTGCAATGTTATCTCCAAGTTTGGCCAAGTTTTTATCAGTTAAAATTTCTTTTACAGACATTCTATTAGTAACGTCCCTACCGCAAGTACATTCATTCTTTTTATGAGAACTCGTGGAATCACTCCCTTGCTAAAGGGTATGACACTCCCATGACTGAGAATCGGAAGGCTTTCTCGCCGTGGGTTTTATAACTAATTTCTTCCTTTAGTTTAATTTTTCAAGCTCCCTTCTGAATTTCTCTTTAAATTCTTCAATTCTCATTTCTAACTTTTTAAGAGTTTCATTCAGTAAAACTAAGGGATCTTTTTTCCCATTTGTACTTATATATAAGACAGGTTTTGAAAGCAATGCGTGCTCTATTCGATAACCTGCAAATACTAATGTTTCGTCTTCAAAGAGTACAGACTTTATGGCGTTGCATAAAGTGTGCCCTTCACCTTCTATTTCCACTCTAAGCTCATTGTCCCTTTTCTCCAAGATCTTTATATTCATGGTCCATCATCTTCTATTACGTCTCTTAGTGTTTATAAAAATTTAAGCCTCAAATGGTACTATTAGTAACTTTTTATGAACATTGTATTTATTAGTATTTCATATTTATGGTAGCCATTTACCATTTATGTGTTTCACAGAATTAATTGCTATCTGTAAAAATTATTACTTAGAGTCTTCATCTATTTTACTCCGCATTTTATAGTTTTACTCTTCCGTAATCGCTGGCTATTTTTCTAATTTCTTTTGATTCGCAGTTTTTACAATAAAGAATGTTTCCTGTTCTTTCAAGTTCAGAACCACACTTAGAGCATGCAGCATATATAACCCCCAGATTTTTTTCAACTGTTGTTAATTGAATTAGTTCACCTTTCTCCTCTACTACTCTTGCTCTAATAATATCTCCGGGTTTCAATGCGTCTGAAGTGTTTTCTACATATTCCGTACTTATTTGCGAGATGTGAATTACACCCGAAAAAGGATTAGCGATATCATGGCCTCTTACTCGACCAATATCCACAAACGTCAACATTTTATTAATTTGGGTAACTTTTCCTAAGACTATATCGCCCTTCTTGGGTAATGCACGTGCCTCAATTGGTATTACCTTCACTCTTTTTTCTACATTATCGATTAAAAGGCGACCAACAGTTGACGCGTAAACAGCTCCGTTTTCCTCGTATGTGCCCTCTCCTGGAGTAAATTCTTCAATAACACCTAACCAGTCACCAGGAGTTACTAAATTTCCCGTTTTTGGTTTGTTTCCGCCTTGCAACTCTAGATCACCTTACAATTTTAAAAATAATAGCCGATTTTTAACAATTATTATACTCAATTTTTTATGTTTAATAGAACAGATGGTATATACTTATTTGCTAAAATATCTCAATTATCAACATAAAATATTTTTTTCTTTCAATTTTTTAATATTCTGTAAATATCTACTTCAACAACATGTTTTGTTTTAGTATGAAAGGGGAATGTTGGGGAAAGGGCCATCTTCATAGGAATAATTCTATCAACTATCCCACCATTTTCCAGCACAAATTGAGTAATAAATCTTCTGTTTTTTAAACCGTATTTATGAATAGTGTACGTCACATCGGCAATCTCTATTCCCTTTTTTAAAAATATTCTATCACTAAATCTTCTACGAACACCAAAAGGAGGATTTTGTAAAACAGTGTCAAACGAACCGGTTAGATCCGAGACGTCCATAGCTACAAAATCAATTAAATTGGAAACTCCTACCTTCAAAGCATTGTTTCTTGCAACATTTAAAACCCTTGAGTCTAAATCTACTCCCACTACACGCTTAGCTCCAATTAATGCGGCTCCAATACCCAACACGCCATTTCCACATCCTAAGTCGAAAACTTCACGTCCAATGATGTCATTGAAAGTGAATGCGGCTATAAATAGAAGACTTGCCGCAACCTCACTGGAAGACGCGTACTGTTCCCATTCAACCTTCGGAGAGGGATTAACCTCCAATTCACTTAGTATCCTCTCGAGGTCTCTTTTCTTTAGCCTTTGCTCTAACTTCATTATACCTCCCTTTTAACTCTTTTATCCTACTTTCCGCACCCTTACTTATATTTTTATTAATTTCAAGAACAATGATTGAGACATGGAATACCGTAGCAAAGTAATCAACCATCTGGGAATTGTTTCCAGCGACTGCAGGAAAATCCACCCGGCGGAAGAGATAAACCACATCGTGGGGAGCAAACGACCAGCAGAAGATCACATCCGGTGGCGCCGTCCTCGCCATGGTCATAAACGCCCTGTATATAGTACTTCAGTAAACTTTTATAACAGTAGTGATCTATGTTATTGTTGTGTTTGTGATGATTATAGTGGATAGTTACCCGTGATGTTGATGTGAAGTTGTTGCGTGAACTCTGGAAGAACGAGAAGAACAGATTGAAGAGGGACCGGCTCCACGCGGTGATCCTTTGCGGCGGACAACAGCAAGAGGAGGACAG
>JAHQXB010000092.1 GCA_029856435.1 Candidatus Jordarchaeia archaeon | reverse complement strand
CCGGGCCTCAAATCTTCAACAACTTTAAACTCTTCAGGTTCAGACATATCCACTCATCTTACAAACATTTAACCAAAATAGAAAAAGCCCGGCAGCAAAAAACCGCCACAAGCATTTTTCTATCTTTGAAATTAAAGGAACTATTAAATTTTTTATAAATTTTTCCAAACCTGTGATTTGGTGATGTAGATTAGTCCGATTCTACCCCTCATATCGAGGCTCTAAATCAGAAAAGAAGCTCTATGAAAGCTTCTTTCGAAGGCGGAATCGAACGAATCTACACCGCGCCTGTGATTTTAGCTCTGTTTCATTTGGTTCGGAGCTTTTTTAGTTTGATGTATTTTTTGGTGTTTACTATGAGAACCAGTTTATTAATAGGAAATTTTGATATACTTAACAAGATTGGAGAATTGAAACGTTTGAGCCTGTTAATCTCTACAAATTTATCTTGTATGAGATGGTGTCTTAATATTTTTGTAGATTTTTAAAATTAGTGTTGAATGTTGTTTTCTGGTTTAATTAGACTGTTTTTCTCTTTTTTCGTTGTCTATGTTGTAGAATAGTCCTATGTTTTGTTTTCTTTCCATTGATGCTTCTACGATTAAGCGGGCTACTAGTATTACGTTTCGTAGTTCTATTAGGTCTTCGTTTAGGATATAGTTCCAGTAATAGTGGCTTATGTCTTCCTCAAGAAGGTTTAGGCGGCGTATGGCTCTCTGCAATCTTTCGTTGCTTCTTACTATTCCTACGTAGTTCCACATTATGCGTCTGATTTCGTCAAAATCATGTTTTAAAAAGACTTTTTCATCTATGGGTTTATATTTAGTGGCGTCCCATAGGG
Source organism: Candidatus Jordarchaeia archaeon (assembly GCA_029856435.1). Lineage (GTDB taxonomy): Archaea > Asgardarchaeota > Jordiarchaeia > Jordiarchaeales > Jordiarchaeaceae > Jordiarchaeum. The sequence continues at coordinate 15,583 of JAHQXB010000092.1, read as the reverse complement.
GCATTTCTTCTAGTGGTATTTTGACTGGATTTTCTAAATATTTTAGGGAGTCCACGTAGCTTCTGTGGGCAAAGACTACAGATTCCAGAAGTGAATTGCTGGCAAGCCTATTCGCCCCGTGTAGTCCCGTGCAGGCCACCTCACCTATAGCATAAAGGCGATTAATAACTTGGTTGGGGTTATCTCTCCGGATAACCTGTCCATTCTTGTTTACAGCGATGCCTCCCACCATATAGTGAGCCGCTGGCACTACGGGAATGGGGTCTTTTGTTATGTCTATGCCATAAGATAGGCAGGTATTGTAAATGTTTGGGAAGCGCTCCTTGATGTGTTCCGGATCTAGGTGTGCGATGTAGAGGTACACGTAACGGTCTCCACTCTTTTTCAGTTCTCGGTCTATGGCTCTGGCTACGATGTCTCGGGTAGCTAGGCTTCCTCTTTCATCATATTTCCTCATAAAAGAGAACTTTGTTGGGTCTTTTTCTCCCGATTTTAGGAATTCTTCGTATTCACTAATAGTCATAAGTACTCCTCCTTCTCCCCTTACTGCCTCTGAGATGAGGAAGGAGCTTTTCTCTCCGGTGTAGAGTACTGTGGGGTGAAACTGAACAAATTCCAGATCTCTGACTTTTGCCCCTACTCTATAGGCCATTGCTATTCCATCCCCTGTAGAGATGCTGGGGTTTGTTGTGTTTAGGTAAATTTGGCCGCAACCACCAGTGGCCAGTACTGTGACATTTGCAAGGTAGGTACTAATTTCACCAGACTTTTTGTCGAAAATGTAGGCTCCCAAACATTCGTCTTCGTCGGTTTTTAGTTTAAGCTTGCGTGCAGTTATTAGGTCAATTGCCATGGCGTTTTCAATGATAGTGACGTTGGGATGCTTTTCGCACGCATCCACCAATGCTCTCTCGATGGCTGCACCAGTGAGGTCTGCTACGTGTAGTATCCTCCTTTGGCTGTGTCCCCCCTCCATAGCTAAGTCAAAGGAGCCGTTCTCCCTTTTTTCAAACTCCACCCCAATATCAATCAGCTCTTTTATTCTCTCAGGGGCCTCTTTTACTACTATTTCCACTACATCCAAATCGTTAAGATATCCCCCCGCCTCTAAGGTATCCTTTATGTGAGATTCGAAGCTGTCCCTCTCAAAATCCATAACGGCGGCAATTCCACCTTGAGCGTAGTTGGTACTACTCTCCACACTCGACTTCTTAGTGACCACCGTAACAGTTCCATGGTTCCCCGCTTTAAGAGCAAAACTTAAACCCGCAATTCCCGAACCAATCACAAGGAAGTCTGTTCGCCGTCTCGTAAATATACCCTCCAGAAGTCATACACTATTCAAGACTTCGATTTGGACCTAATCTAATTAAGGGTTTCTGTAAAAACATATAAAGGCAATGGTGGAAAATTTACTACTGTCGATGTTGGAGGGTGATTCTTGGAGCTAAAGCGACTTGAATTGGCTACTATTGAGCCATTAAGAGAAGCTTGGCTTAATGAGTTAAAGTTACCTCTTATCACGGATTTTTTTGATTTAGCAGTTAAGAGTGGCACTTGCTGGGGTTTATGTCTGAAAAATGAGATAGTAGCCTACTGGATCTACCTAGAAAAATTCCCTGTACCATGGTATGGGAAAAGTGTAATAGAGTTTTACATTAAGGGGGAATACAGAGGTATAATTGATGAAGTTTTTAACCTTCTAATCAAGCAGTTTGCACCAAAAAGGTTTTATGTACGCAGTGATGACACATATCTCCTATCTTTTCTCCTTGAGAAAGGTTATCCCTTCGAAGTAGCAGGCTCCATTTTAATAAGGGAGAAAAGTGTGCCCTTAGAGCAAAAAGAAAAGTTAACATTTACAAAAATTTCAAAAGATATGTTGGAGGATGCACTTCAAATCCTTCTAAATGAAGAACTTGAAGCAGAAACAGCCCAAACAGAGGATTATCAACACATAAAATTCGAGGTTGGTGAAGACACCTACTGGATTTTGATTCGCGAAAACATTGTAGTAGGAGTAGCGTATTGGAAAAAATCAAGATACCAGAATTACGCCACAATAATACCCATAATCCATAAAAGTTTCCGGAGGAGGGGCTACGGTTCCTACATGATATCAAAACTTGCAGACTACCTGGAAAGTATGGGCTACCACCCCATTTCCTTTACCACCCACGCTAATGTTTCCGCGAGGAAAGCATTTGGAAAAGCCGGTTTCTACACAGTGGCACTACAAATTCTATTCAATATTTGAAACCTTTTAGGAAATTCAAGCTCATAAAACTGCAACTAACAAAATCCGGATGGGAAAGCCAATTCTTAGTCTCAGCAGGGTGACGATACAGAATCGGTCCCAATATGCAGGAGTTATAGACACTCAGCCCAAAGAATCTCCGTAAACAGTTTGTGGCTTCTTATTTGGTTACTGATAAAATAAAATGGGGCGAAATTGGGAATTTAATCAAATATTGCTCGGGATATCACCATTTTGTGTATTTCTGTAGTTCCTTGGGCGTTAATGAATCCCAGAGCATCATGTAAGTGTATCATCACCGGGTAGTCCTTACTCCACCCATAGCCACCCAATATTTTCACTGCGGCTTCAGCGGATTTTCTTGCTAATTCGCAGGCGTACCATTTAGCCATTGAGGTTTCTGTGGTGTGGCGAACTTTTTTATTGTCCAGCCAAGCTGCCTTGTAGGCTAGGAGGCGTGCGGCTTCGATCTCTGTGGCTATCTCGGCGAGTTTAAAGCTTATTGCTTGGTTTTCGGATATGGGTTTTCCGAAGGCTATTCTTTCCTGCGCAAATTTCACCGCTATGTCGAAGGACGCTCTGGCTATCCCTACGTTGCCCGCAGCTAAAACAAGCCGGGTTCGGTCAAGGCATTTCATAGCGTATATGAATCCCTCATTCTCTTTTCCTATTAGTCTGTCTGCAGGGACTCTGCAGTCGTGAAACTCTAACTCGTTTGTGTGGTGTACCTTTATCCCCCAACCCCACAGTCTTTTTCCAACTACAAATCCCGGTGTTCCTATATCAATCAGAAAGGCGCTGATGCCTCTTGCTCCTTTTGAGGGGTCGGTTTTGGCAAATGTGAGTATGCTGTGTGAAATGTCGCAGTTGCTAATCAGGCGCTTCATCCCGTTTAGGATGTATTCGTCACCTTTTTTTTCCGCTCTCAGCTTCATATTGGCGGGGTCAGAGCCTGGGCCCTCGTCAGTCAAAGCGAATCCATAAAACTTCTCTCCACTGGCTATAGGTGGCAGAAACCTCTTTTTCTGCTCTTCGGTTCCACCAATTACAATGGGTAGACAACCCAAGCCTCCCACTTCTAGGAGGGTTAAACAGGAGCCGCAAACGTAGCCTACCTCCTCAGCCACGATGCAGATATCCACGGTGTCGGCTTCTGTTCCTCCATACGCCTTGGGAATCCACATGTTTAGAAACTTCTTTTTAAACTTGGCCACAAGACCCTTGTTGAATTCTTCCTTGGCTTCCATTTCGTCCACTAGGGGTGCTATTTCTTTCTGGCACCATTCCCTTACCGAAGCTCTTAATTCTTCTTGTTCGGGGGTAAATCCAAAGTCAATGGGCAAAAGATTAACCTCCATCTTTCAGTTGCTTTTATAGTATTTCTCCTCAACTAGATTTAAATTTTTACCAAAAATAAGTAAAAACCCCTTTATGCTCTAAATGGAGCAGTACTGTAGCCTTTGGGAGGCTTGTTATTCAATTTAAATAAAAGTAGGTACCAAAGATTCCTATCCTCTTTTTCTCCTGCTGGTTTTTTGTTTGATTTCCTGTGTTTCGATGGTGTGTTTTTTCTCGGGGTTCATTGTATAATTGTTTCTTAAAACTTCAAGGCTAAGTGAGGCTATAAATACTAGTCCTAGTGTGGTTACGGCTGGTGAATTCATGGCGCTATAAGCAATGGTTAAACCTGCTAGGGAGAAGGTCATGATGAGGAGGTTTCCTATGTGTAACCAGCGGGTGGTGCCATTTTTTGATGATTGGAACCGTATGGTTTTTGTGCTTTCCATAATGCTCACCGCATCCCCTAAATTGTGTTGCTATGCTAAATAATTGAATTTGGGGGCTTATATCTCTTTCGAAATGGGAAAACCGTGTTTTTAATATAAAAAATATTATTATTAAAATATACATAAACAAGAAATAATTTACCTTTATTAATTAAAATCACGTGAAAAACGGCCCAACTCACACTTTCCAAATGCGAAAAGTCTGAAGGATGGGCTATTTTAATATATTTAACTTTTTAGGTGGGTTTGCACATTAACCTGTATCAAGTGGAGTTATATAAGTCACTATTCAATAATTAAAAATAAGAGGACGCTGTGAAAATGTTGGAGAGATTGTACTGTCCAGATTTCAGCCCAGTATTTGGGGACAAGTTTAGGAATCCTTTTGACTTTCCGATGGTGGACTGCCTTGTCTGGCCCATTTTTGAAGACTTAACCTTACCCCCATCTGTTCGCAACCTTTTTAATGTGATCCGGGATGGAAATCCTCTCTTCTACAATAGGAAGATTAGCCTTGGAGAATTTGCCTTGGAATTACAGTGCAGCGGAATTGAGGTCGTTCTCCTCCAAGGAATGGAACTCAACAGGGCTTATGGAATTCCCAATGAGTGGGTTCTTAAAGTGGCAAGATTGAATAAACAAATTTTTAGAGCTATACTTTCTGTTAACCCCCTTAACAATAATTCCGTTAAAGAACTGAATTCACAGGTTGAATCTAATCATGATTCCGTTGCAGGAATAGCAGTCTACCCAAGCTACCTTGGGTTAAATTTGGCGGAGGACACACCCAAAATTGAGCAGCTAGTTAATATTTGCGTTTCACACAATCTTCCACTAAAGATTGATGCGGGAAACATGCATCTTCCCGATAATGATAGGAGACTAACTGACCCCCGAATAATAGACCGTTTCCTCTACTCTTACCCAAAACTTAAGGTCATCATCAGTAACGGAGACATAGGTTCAGATCTTTTACAATACTTTAATCTTTTAAAATATCATCCCAACCTCGCGGTGGAGGTTGACCCAAGATCGATTGGGGGTATTTCACCCAGAAGGTTTTTTTCAATATTATTTTCTCAACCGGGGCTGGTGCAAAACTCGTTCAGCCGAATTCTTATAGGGAGCGCAACACCCACACTAGAAATTTCACAAGTGGTGAAAGGATTTTGGGAAGCCACGGAGGAACTGACGCTAGCTTGGAGGGACCTACTACGCATACTTGGTTTTCGCAACGCTCATCGCTGGTACGAATTAAAAAATGTTCCCCTAAAGTCTGAAATTTTTGGGAAAAATTTGCAAGTGCCCAAACCACACCGCATAACCCAAATATTTGGTCCCGCTAGCGAGATTGATGTGAAGGGTAGTGGTGTGAGCACTATAGAACTTCACTTTGACTTACTATTAGAATCATTTTCCATAACTCAACTGTTGTGGATTCAGCCGGCTTTAGAAGAGATAGTTTCCAATGTGAGGAGAAATTTTCCCAGATTTTGCAATGGTGAGGTTCAGATTAGAACCAAACACACCACAACCGCACTAATTATCAATGAAAATGAGGCTGGGAACTTCCTACAACTCCACTACGAATTTGTGGAAAAGACCAGAGAGTCACCAGATATGAAACTCCACACCGTCATGGCGGCCGAAAACAGGCCAGATTTCAATTTCCCAGACCACATCGTGGCAACCACCTATGGACAAAAAGACATTATTGTTCCCTATCGCAATGGAGAACTGATGCTGGGCAGCAGGGAAAACATTTATCTACTTACAACCTTCGGACCTAGATCAGTGCATCTGCTTGTCACTTTTAAATTGCACCCGGAAACATAACCGCCACATTTTAAATAACGCTTTGGGAATTCTTCGGTGAATTTTTGGGTTTTTTAAGTAGAGAAAGGGTTTAAAGTTTCTCTGCAACACTTAAAAATGACAAAAAAGTTGTTGGATTCAAGGACGATTGGCTGGTAGCTAGAATGAAGTGTGCAGTGATTAATTGCGGAAAAATCCTAGAGGAAGGAAACTATGTCACAATCGGTGGAAAAAAGTACTGCAAAGAGTGCGCGGTGCTTATAGCGAGAGAGGAACTAAGCCAATTTTCCACTTACACTGAACCCAAAAACGGAGTTCAAGAAATTAATTAATTAAGAAGGGAGTTTCTTTGGAAAAAATCGTTGAAGGGATTTACAGGTTAAAAATCAATCTGCCTTTCACTTGGACGCCTGAGATGAATCTCTACCTCATTATGGGAGACGAAGTCGTATTAATCGACACTGGGCCAGGTGATCCTAAATCTTTTCAAGCCATTTGCGATTTTCTGGGCAGTTTAGGGCTTAAACTCAGTGACGTGAGTAGAATACTTAATACCCATGAACATGTGGAACACTTTGCAGGTGACGAAATAATAAAAAAGAATTCTGGAGCCCAAGTTTCTGCCCATAAAAAGGCCGCAAACATTATCCAAAACTTCTCTAGGTACGTATCAGAACTATTCACAACGTTGAAGGAAGTGGAGATAGAGCCCAAAATGAGGGCTGTGGCTGAGAGATACCTGTCCTTCCAATCCTCAATAAGCTCCACAAAAGTAGAAAAACCATTAAGCGAAGGAGACATTGTAGACCTCGGAAAATTCACTCTTAAAACCATTCACACCCCAGGTCACGCTCCGGGTCACATATGTTTCTATGATGAGAGAAGAAGAATCCTATTCTCTGGAGACCACATACTCGGCACAGGAACTCCCTTCGTGGGTTATGGCATCACAGATATGATAATTGACAGAGTAGCAAGCAAGATGAATGTTAAAAATGTGGAGCATGGAAACATGACTCACTACCTCAATTCACTTGAACGCCTGTTACCTTTAGACATAAAGCTAATACTACCAGCGCATGGCCCAATCATCACTGAGCCTCACAAAAAAATAAGAGAGGATATGGATAGGAAACTTTTGAGGGAACAAATGATTCTGAAGGCTCTTGAAGGTGGTGAGGAAACCTTAGAGGGTTTAACCCAGAAAGCCTATGGCTCGTTCCAACTCGACTACCTGCTTAAAGGATCAACCCTTGCTTATATTGATAGGCTCATGGAGCTTGGAAAAATTGAGAGGATTGTAAAAGAAAACCAAACCTACTACAGGCTAAAATGAAAAGAGAATCCAAGGATCGTAAACCTTGATCAATAAAATGTCTTCACTTTCCGCTTATCTTTAAGCTCCTAGAGTTCTAGTAATCAGAGAGGTGAGTTTGAATGAAGGAGATCTTCAAAGATATTTATGTGTTTACGCTGAAGCTTCCCTTCCCTGCCACTCCTGAGTTGAACGTTTATTTTTTGGAAGGCGAAGAGCCGGCAATAATTGACACAGGACTGGGGGACCCCTCGTCGATGAATGTGATTGCCTCAGAATTGGGGGAGATAGGTAGAAGCTTGAAGGACATTTCAATAATAATAAACACTCATGAACACGTTGAACACTTTGGGGGAAACCAAAAAATAAAGAATGCATCTGAAGCCATTGTTATCGCCTCACATAAGGCTGCGGCAATAATTGAGAACTATCACCAGCACATTTTAAGCATTAAAAACAATCTGCGCTATTCAGAGTTTGAGCCAAAAGTAAGGGAAATGATAGACAGGTACATGGATTTCAACCTGTTGATCGACGAGTCAAAGGTAGAAAGAAAGGTTGAGGAAAACGAAATAATAAGCTTGGAAAAATTTAATTTGAGGGTAATTGAATCTCCGGGCCACGCCAATGGACACATCTGTCTCTACGATGAGGATAAAAAAATTTTGTTCTCAGGAGACCACGTAATTGGAACGGGAACCACCTTTGTAGGATACGGTTGGAGGGAATTGGGTACACTAAAAATAGGCGAAATTCTAGGTGCAGATAACAAAACACCGGATAACATTTCAATATACCTTGAATCTCTGGAAAGATTACAAAAATTAGATTTAAAATGTATACTTTCAGCCCACGGTCCCCTCATAAATGAGCCATACAAGAAACTAAAAGAAGACATAGAAAGGAAGCTGAAAAGGGAACAAATTTTCCTGGATATTTTGGAAAAAAGAAAGTGTGTAACCTTAGAAGATTTAACTGCGGAATCCTATAACGTGGACAAGAGTAACTATATGCTTCAGGGTGCCACCCTCGGCTACATGCAAAGACTCATTAGACAGGGAAAAGTCACCGCCCACATCAAAGACAACAAGGTGCTTTTCGAAATTAATACCTTATAGGATTCAATGAAGGACCCCCTAAGGCCACGTCCAACTTTTACTCGAAGAACAATTTAAAGAAATATTCTAAAATTTTACCAAGAGGGAACAGAGACCTTTTCCGTTGGAGCTATTTGAAGATAGATACGAATAGCGAAATGCGTAAATTAGAAAAACATTCCTTGTTTAGACATAGGAAGGGTTGTTACCTATGAGAGTCTATTATGATAAGGGTTTAATTATTGAGGCGGAAGGCCTCAAATTTTTACTTGATCCTAGATCTAGAGCGGATTTCCACTCTGCAAACTTGGTGCTTGTGTCTCATGGTCACAGCGACCACATTTCTGGTCTTATAGAGGCTAGTGAGAATGTCAGGGTTGGGGCCTCAAACATTACACATGAGATAGCCCGATTAGTGAGGGTGGAGAGGGACAGAAGATTTTTGGGAAACACTGTTCTAATGGATAGGAAACACGGTTTCAGGACCGATAAGTATAATGTTTTGGCTTATGATGCTGGGCATTGTATGGGGTCTCTACAGTTTAAAATTGATACGGGAGAGCACCTGATTGGCTATACAGGTGACCTCAATTTTTGTGAGAGTATCACTGAGAGGAAAGCAGATGTTATGGATTGCGACGTTCTGTTGATTGAGGCCACCTTTGGTTCAGAAGAATATGTTTTTCCGGAGAGAGAGGAAATCATTTCCGAAATATTAGCTTACGCAGAGAAAAATGTTTCCGATGGTGTCCCTCTTGTTCTTATAGGTTACTCTCTTGGAAAGTGTCAGGAACTAACCAGCCTAATATCTAAGGGACTAGGCTGTGACGTTCTGGCTCCCAAGCAAATTTTTGAGTTTAATAGAATTTTTGAACGTTACAAGACCGGACTGGGAAAATACTTCGAGATAGAGTCAGAGGAGGCGAGAGAAATTATTGAGGGAAATAAGTATGTGCTTTTATTACCTCCCTCTTATCTGGGTCGAAATGCTCCCGAAAAGCTGGCAAAGGCCTTCAACCTTCCTAAGCCTCCCAAAGTGGCCATTTGCACCGGTTGGGCTGCCAAGAACTCCTTCTTTTTCTCCATGCAGCAAGCTTACAATATTGATGCTGCCTTTCCGCTCAGCTCCCACGCGGACTTTAGCCAGCTACTAGAATACGTAAGCGCAGTCGAACCATCAATAGTATACACCACTTTCGGAAACCCAGTTAACCTCGCTAAACAAATAAAAAAGAGACTAAAGATAAAAGCTCAACCAGTAGTCAACAAGATGCAGCAAGCACTCGAAACATACTCAATCAATCAAGAACCACAAATAACACTAAAAACAGACATAAACAAGCCAAAAACACCAGAAAAAGCGGCATGACAACCAAGTTGTATGAGCATAAGACAAAGGATTTCTCTGCCTAAACACTAGTTACTTATTACCTCGGATTTCTTGGAATCATTTTAATACGTCTAAACACAATTATATATTTAAGGTCAAACAGAACGTAACCCAATTCTTAGTTAGTTAGACGTAAGATGTTATGTGGGGAAAAATTTGTTTACAAAAATTCGGCATAGACGTAAAAAACCTGTTGAAAAACGTTTGCGAGATAATAATAGAAGTTGTTTTTGCGATTCACTCACTGGACAAAAATGTTTCTTCGAGTGTGGGGGGCGTCGTTTGAAAAGTATGAATTTGAATTTTTAGTTGAAACTAAGTTTCTGCTGAAGTTATTGCAAAACTGGTGTTGCTTGTAAAAGATTATATTTGAGGTTATTGTTAAGGGATTAGACGTTTTCTCGAACTTAGTCCTTCCTTTTGCTGTTACAAATTATTCTGAAATTTTAGGTCAATAAAGTTGAAAGATTTCATAAACCCAGATACCATTGAATAAGTTTCTTAAAATTCCAAGTAAGAACCACGGAAGAGTTAATATACCGTTGTGGGATTTGTAGATTTTCATCCCTTCCCTCTTACCTCTATTATTGGAGACTCATGGAAGGCTTCCGCCGCCAGCGGTAAAGGGCGGCACATGGGGGTTTGGCGGCTATGTTCCATGCGGCTGCTGGGTGCCTGTCCGCTTATAAGCCGCATCTCTTACATTTGAAGACATACCCATTCGGCTTATTCAACTCGCCACACATCGGGCATGTTCCAGACACATTGAGATAAACTTTTATAAACGTCTATATAATATTTGGAAACGGCTGGCTCACCCACAACTTATCGAAACAAAAAAAGATACACTTGAAAAAATGGAGGATCTCGGGAAGATTTCCGGTTTCTTGAAATTAGGCGTACTAAACACATTTCTAGAAGAGATTAAAAAACAGAAAAATGACTGGGAAAAAAAGCAAAAGGGTTGAACCTTTTTTTCTCAACTGTGGAAAGAGGAGGCCGATATTTCAGACTACTCTAACCAAATTTCTAGGATAATTAATGACTTTAGTTTTTGAGAATTATAAGAAGCTTGGCCAATTATTTAAGTAACGTTATGTATTTCATATGTTTAAGCAACACTCCGGGGGCTGAATTTTTGTGGTGACCTTGCCTTTAGCCTGTCTCCGCATTCCTCCCTACCTCCATTTTTCTACACAAATGTGTTTAAAAGATGGGGAGATGTTTTCTCTCAAAGCCAGCCACAAAAACAGATCCTTACAAATAGGAGTGCTGCCTAAACATATGGATGTATTTAGCTATTGGGAGCCGATCTGGTGTTATATGCTTCCTTTTTCTGAAAGGAGGGCTACCTTATTTTCTTTTCCGGGGTGGGAGGCATTCGCCAGAAAAGTCTAAATAAGCCTTCCTTCGGGGTTTAGAGCCCCAATATTGTTATTCAAACACAACAGCTAAGTATATACCTAAGTAGCGTTTTTGGCGATAGGCTCGATTTCAGCTTGGAAAATGTCAGTGTACTATTTGAAGTTTTTAGGCGATTAAAACAAGATTTGATTACCTTGGTTAAATGCAGAGCTAAAGAGGCCGAACACATAAGAGCTTCTTTTATTACAATTTTAGCCATTCTTTGGGAAAGCGAGGAGGAGGCTGGTAAAAAATTCCAATCATATTTAAAGTTGGAAATAAAAATGAACGGCTTATCCCCCAGGGTTTTTCACGGGAGGATTTGGAATTTGGATTGGTGCAATCAGTAACGAAATACTCGTAGAAAAAAATACATAAAAGAGTAAAGGAAAACATCGAATCATTAAGAAGCCTAGCAGATTATCTCAAAAGCCCAGTTCTAAGGGAACAGTACGAAATAACCGGTAAGGAAATTGAAATCATCAACAAATATTTATAATAAATAACATACATAAAAAACTAAAAGTAAAGTAAAAATAAAAATAAAATCAGAGTTTTAAATAAATGGCCTAGTCGCTGTTCAGCTTTCCATTCACATAGAACGCAGCACATCAGAAATTTTGGCAGCAGTTCTCTGCATTTCAACCAGAACTAACCCCATGTTGGCACCGGGCTTTGTGATTGCTGATAGGACAGCTTCGGAGCCCACGCCACGAAGGATGGTGTCTCCTTTCGTCCCACTTACAATAACCTTGTCAAGGGTGCCGCGATTCAATTCAGTTACTGCTCTGTTGCCAATGTTGAGCAGAGCCGCGCTCATGGCAGCAATTAAACCTTCATCTGCATCTTTGGGCAATGCGGAAGCCATGACTAGGCCGTCGGTTCTAACTACTGCGGATGCTTCAACATCAGGATCCGCGTCAGCCATTGCTTTCAATAATCCTTCAAGCTCTTCACGCCATTTTTTGGGCATAGCACAACACCAACCTTTTTTATAATCCCTTTATTTCTTTTGGGTCAAATTGCTTGTTTTGTTTTTCCTCACTTGTATCTTTTGAGATATTCGCAATATTTGCTTAAAGTTTTGCGACTAATATAGTATAGATTAATTCATATTTAAATATGTTTCTGTTATATTTTTCCAATTTTTACTAAATTCCCAAAAGTGGGAAACTTCACACAAATAAACCCTCCCCCAAAGATTTACAAGCTTAAACAACACAAAACGCATCGGGAAGTCTAGCATCGATTTGTAAAATCCTTTATATTTTAAAGGGCTTTCAGATATTTAGATAATATTTGTTGCTTGTTGAGGTGTTTTGGTTGACTGTGGAAACTAAAAAAATTAGTTTTTCAACTCAGGGCGAGGTTCAGATTATAGATATAACGGACAGGGTAGAGAAGGCTGTCTCCGAATCGCAAACCACAAGTGGAATCGTGACAATTTTTGTTCCCGGTGCCACAGGGGCCGTTACCACCATTGAATATGAGCCAGGTCTTCTGAAGGATTTTCCCAAAATTTTGGAGAGAATCTCGCCCAAAAATATGGGTTATGAGCATGAATTAAGGTGGCATGACGGAAATGGGCACAGTCACTGTAGGGCATCACTTCTAGGTCCCAGTTTAACTGTTCCCTACACTCAAAAGAAACTCCTTTTGGGAACTTGGCAACAAATTGTTTTCATAGAATTAGACGTAAGGCCCAGAAACAGGAATATAATTCTTCAGATCATCGGCGAATAAAAAATGGTTTAGAGATTAATTTTGGATTGTGGAAAATTTTTTGGTTTGGTTGTGTTGCCCGGTTAATCTATTTTTATGGGTCTTTTTTCTCTGGTTTCCTTTTTTGGCAGTTTAAGCTCCAGTATACCGTTTTTATAGGTGGCTTCGGCCTTCTCGGGAATAACCTGTACGGGTAGTTTAAAGGATCGGTAAAATTTTTTATGTGTTCTCTCTCTATGGATGTATTCCCGTCCTTCTTCCGTTTCTTCTCTGCCCACTTTTACCTCAGCTGAGATTTCAACCTGATTCTCCGTGGCGTTAATGTTTATGTCCTCTTTTTTTACCCCGGGTAGCTCGGCTACTATTAAGATTTCTTTATCTGTTTCTTGGATGTCTGCATAAATGCTTCTGACTTCTGGTGTGGGGGGTTCAAAACTCACCCTTCCGAAGGGTGGAAACTCAAAGGCAAAATGTTTCGGGTACCTTTCCCAAAATCTTTTCATCATTCTGTACATCCATCTTTCAAACTCGTCCTCAGGTTCCCGTTCCCAAAACATAATTTTGCACCTCTTTAGTTACTAAATATTGCTCCCATCTTTCCCTTTTGAAACTTACATCAAGAAAATATTTAAATTTTATCAAATTTTTCTATTTAAAACGCGGAAGTGAGTAAAATAAACTTCTGAACCTTATTTGAATTAAAGGCTTACGAGGGGGCTGAAAGCTTCTTAGTTATTTTTTGGTGGCCGTATAAATTATTTTTTGGAGTTCCTCACATATTTCCGATATTTTTCTCTCACCATCAACATACGTCGTAAAGTCCATAAAGTTGAACTTTTTCGGGCAGCCGTCAACCTCTACTTCCATTTCAATCATTTGATAAAAAATACCCGAATATGTTATGTATAAAATATTTTTAATTGGAGCTCTTAACCCCACTTCGTATACGGGCTCGAAGCTATCCCTCCTAATGAAAATAATATTTTGGTTTGTTAGCACCAGCAGACCGTCGTTAAAGTCTTCCTCTGATTCACAGGAGCAAGCCTCCTTAAAAAGAACCACCTCGTCCCCCAATAATATCTTGTCAAGTAGTTCTGGGGCCTTCTTGTAGATTTCCACCCAGTCAGGCATCACACATCACTCTCAACAAAAGGTGGGAACATAAAGACATAATATATTTAACTCCTCAACCTTTTTAGCTCCTTTTTGCGACTGATTTTTCCTAAACTCCAATAATTCATGCTTAAAAGTAGCTACAAGTGAAGCATAAAATTTTACCCTAAAAGCCGTTGGCAGGATAATCCCCTGACCAAGTCGAGGGTGAAGTCTAAAATGTAAACATTTCAGATGGGGGTTTATAGTATGAAATACACGTATAAGTACAGAACAAACATTATCTCCGCCACTACTAGGATGAGTATGGTTTGGAGTGGCTTTGGACTTTCTGGCTGGTTTTCAGGTGTTTTAAACACCTTCTTATAGAAGGTGTATCCTATGATTAGGGCAAGTGTGGCTCCTGATATTTCGTCTAGGATAACGTGTTGTCTCACAAGTAGGGTGGAAATCATTACTGCTACGGCTATGGGCCATGATATCCAGCCGTAGCTTCTCTTTTCTTGCCAGAATCCGTAAGCTATCATAGTTGATACTGCGGCGTGTAAGCTGGGGAAGCAGTTCAAAGGTGTATCCTTAGCGTAGACTATCCAGAGCGACCAGTGGAATGGATCCAAGTTTGAATAAATCGAGTTATAAAGCAGCCAATTTTGAAGGTATTGAGGATTCACATAGTACCAGAAGACCCAATCAAAAAGACTTGTAGGCGCCCAGTAGGGTCGAATCATCATAACTGGATATATGATGTAGACAATGTATGATACTAAGTGTATAGTGATCAGCGAGAAAATCAACTGGTTAAAATAGGCTCTCTGGAAAGTTGCATAGTAAAGTAGTGCGAAGAACACAAAGCTGTAGAACAGGTAAATGTAAATAACCACAGAGGGCGGGTTTAAAGGAATAGCCCAATCAATTGGCGTGAATAAAAAGTGTGGCTCAGTGAGGTGCACACTCGCCACATATCCATACATAACATTCACAAGCAAGTAGAGCAACAGTAAAAATAAGTTTTTCACTATCTCCCTTTTTCCAGAATTGTTACCCATACAAATCCACCATGAAGGATTCTCAGCCTTCTCTCAGATAAAGCTTTACCTCTCGTAAGAAACTTTGCAAAAGATGCGCCTCTTAAGAAAAATTAAACTGTTTCCCACAGCAATAAACACGATTTGAAAAGAGGTTCACTCTTTAATGTTTAAAAGGGATAACTTGTCTCAAAATTTATATACATCTTTTGGAAACTGCTTTTCCCATCCCTAATTTATAGTTTATTATTTGAGGGACTTTAATGCCTAGTACTGGTGAATCTTTTTTGAAAAGTGTTTTGGAGCCGGATTCTGTTGCAGTGGTTGGCGCTTCCACTACGCCTATGAAGATTGGGAATGTTATTGTTTGGAATCTTGTTAACGGTTTTGAGGGCAGAATTTATCCGGTGAATCCCAAGGCGAAAGGGGAGAAGATATATGGCTGCGAAGTTTACTCTACAGTTTCTGAGATTCCCGGCACTGTGGATTTGGCTTGTTTGGCTGTTCCGCGGGAGTTGGTTCCTGAGGCTTTAGAAGACTGTGGGGGCAAGGGAGTTAAAGGGGCTATGATTGCCGCGGCGGGCTTCTCTGATGCGGGAGAGGAAGGTAAAAGATTAGAAAGGGAGATGCTGAGAACCGCCCAAAAATACAACATCAG
>JAHQXB010000142.1 GCA_029856435.1 Candidatus Jordarchaeia archaeon | reverse complement strand
AGCATACAGTCCCCATTCACATCAACTATTGAGTCTTTTCTTCCCCTTAAAGCATACTAGAATTCTGAGTACGCTGAGAGCTTACGCATAACAGTTTTAATTCACTAACTATTTTAGAAATAGAAGAGGTTTCCAATTTTTATCTTTTTTTATATTTTCTGCCTTTCCAGACATCTTTTACATTCTTTAGGAAATAATATTTATCTGAATATAGTGAGAAACATTTGTTGAATTTTTAATTAAACAACCTACCCACAGAGTTTATTCACTATTACTTTTTCTAACGTTGGCTAAGGTTTTTTTAGATGTTCAATTTATTTTAGTTTTTTCACTAGAAAGCGCAGTATTCTTCCACTCTTTTCTAATTTTAAAAGTTGGTTCCCAGTTCTTTTAGCCCATCGGGTGATGTCTTCCTCTGCGGCTGGGTCGTCAGCCAAGATCTCCAAGACTTGGCCAACTTCTAGCTTTTCGATCTCTTCTTTAGTTCTGAATATGGGCTCCGGACAGTAGAGTCCAATTGCGTCTAATGTACGGTCTGCCTTAACCTCCACTTGGCCCTTCTTTTCTTTGGAGCTTGACATATTTAAAATTCCTCCTAACCATTAATTAGTTGTCAATTCTTCGCCTACTCTCTCCTCATTTGTAAGGTTTTTATAAGCGTAATAAACTTTTCTTAAAACAGCATAGGCGGCATATATCAATAAACCGAACAATTTGTTCCACTTCCCTGTAAATATAGTTTTTAACAATTGTTAATTTCATCCAATTTTAGGAATAAGTAAAGCTTAATAAATATTTCCCAAACGCTGTTGTGTTGTACCATTTTTATTTTTTTCCTTTATATATTTTTGATGTATTTTTTATAATTTTCCACCGCTAATTTGAAAAAATTTCAAAATACTATATAAACATTAGAAAAAGTAAAATTATGCAACACAGCACCGAACGCAGCTAAGCAGCGGATTACGACTCCCACATACAGCTCAATTAACACATTATTAAGCCGCAGAACAGGTTACATAACCGACGGTAGGTCATATAGACTTTCCATTTAACTTTTTCCTTTCCGCCTTCGGCACCGTTTCCTCAGCGTCTCCTGTTGAGAGGTGGTGCTGTTTTGTAACTTTTCCCACCTTCTACGTCTTAAGTGAGTATTTTCCTCTGCCTTAAACGCCGAATTTAGGCTTAAACCAAGACATTCCCTGCACACCACGAACCTGCCCACAACAAGTGACGCCAGGTTAACAGTGCCCGCCTTCTAGAAATGTGGTTTTTTCCGCCTTTTTTGTGAAAAGAAGCCTTAAGTAACCCCCGGGTTAAGAAGAGGTTTAGGAAAAATTAATGAGAAAATCTATAGAGATTCAGGTAAAAACTCGCCGATAAGCAACTCAAGCCCGAAAAGCATAGCTATCGCATCGCGTCATAGAGCTAACTTATCACTCCTTCGATAATTTTTTAGGGTTTTTTGATACAGTTTAACTGTGGTTATGAATGCGATACTCAATTTTTAAGGATCGGGAACATGCTGGCAAGGAGCTCGGAAAACGGTTAGCTGAAAAGTATCGGAACAAAGATGCCATAGTGCTAGCTATACCTAGGGGGGGCGTTCCTGTAGGTGTCTATGTGGCTCTTGAACTCAATGCAGAGCTAGATTTGATAGTCACCCGTAAAATTCAGATTCCTTGGAATCCAGAGGCTGGGTTTGGCGCGGTAACTGTAGACGGTACAATCGTGTTGAATGAACCTCTTGTGGCGCGCCTCGGTTTGGAAAAAGGGGAAATTGAGAAACTAGCAGAAGGTGTTCGGAGAGAGATAGAGCGAAGAATAAAGGAATTTAGAGGGGATAAGCCACCCCCAAATGTACGGAATCGCACCGTCATAGTTGTGGATGACGGATTGGCATCAGGCTACACTATGATTGCTGCAGTTAAATCGATCAGAAAAGACGAACCGGAAAAGATAGTGGTAGCAGTACCAGTTTCCCCAAGAAGCTCTCTCGCAAGAGTGGAAAAATTTGCAGACGAAATAGTTTGCCTCATTGTTAGCGAAGCATGTATGTTCGCGGTTGCAGACTATTATGAAAACTGGTACGACTTAACAGACGAAGACTTGAAAAAGTACATGAGAGAATACAATGAGAAAAAGAGTAGATAAGACGCAATTCCTAATAGAATCCGAGATATAATACAAATTCCATCCAGTTGTGATGCGAAAAAAGGAGTTTATGAGGGAATGTAACTGGGATTTGTTTTTCCATTTCACTGTTCCTTATGGGGAAGCCCAAGCTTTTCCATAGTAAGTTTCAATTTTTCAAGTTGCTCCGCGTTTATTTGCGGCAGTGGACTTCTAACCACCGTGCATATTTTTCTACCATAGAGCATCATTGCATTTTTTATTAGGGAAGGCCCACACTCCATCGGAGCTACGAGTAGTAATTCTAAGAGTTTTGTGGCTTCAGGTATATACGCCTTCGCTTTTTCCACGTTTCCAGAATTATATAGCTTGAAAACCTCGCATAGAGGTTTGGGTTCAATGTTTGAGGTTCCAAAGATTGCCCCCTTTGCTCCCGCTTCCAGTGATGCCTGTAAAGTTAGCTCGCTTCCAGGCATTACTATAAAGTCCTTGGGAGCAAGTTCCAAAACTCTTTTGGTATGATTTGCGTCTATAACCGTGTCCTTTAAACCCACAACATTATCAATTTCAGCTAACTTGGCAATGGTTTCGGGGCTTATATCGAATCTAGTAACCATTGGGAAATTATAAATAAAAACAGGTATATTTACTTCCTCCGCCAGTTTCTTGTAGTAGTTGTAGACCATTTCCTCGGTTAGGGGGAAATAGGGAACTAAAACAGACATCACAGCGTCGGCACCAAGTTTTTCTGCCTCATGGGAAAGCCTTATGGAAACCCTAGTGCTAAAATGGCTTGTCCCCACAATAACCGGAACCCTTCCAGCCACTTGTTCCACCACAATTTTAACAGTTTTGTTTCTCTCCTCCTCAGACAAATAGGCAAACTCACCCATACTACCCAAACAAAAAATTCCGTGAACACCCCTATCCAGCAGAAACTCTACATGTTCCCGCATAGCTGTTTCGTCCAATCTCTGCTCCTCGTCGAAAAGAGTAACCATAGCAGGTATAACACCCTGTATCTTAATACGGCTCAACCTCCAAAAAGTAATTAATTTTTACATAAGCTTCATTTATTAATTGTTTTCGGGAACAAAAATAGTGAAAAAATGGGAAAAAGGCGTGAGAGGGTTTTTCCCTACAAGAGGGGTTAAGCTATGCTTAGGTGCGCTTCTCTCCAAATTCTGTACTTTTCAGGAAAGTCCAAATCCGAAACTATTTTGGTGGCTTTGAATCTGGTGGCTATACTCTTAACCGTATCAAAATCATTCTCATTAATCAGAGTCCAATACTTGAAGGAAACCTTCCTTCTGCGGGCAGTTATGTTATCAATGAACCTCATTTTCTCAATCTCAATATTATACTCCGGTGAGCCGGGACTAGGCAAGATAGGAGACCACGGGTTAATGCTGACTAGCAAGTGCCCCGATATCCCAGAAAGCGCCTCCACGTCCTGTCCAAGCTGCCTGAAGGCACCCTTCTCGTAGCCCACTTCGGGATCAATATCAACACCAATTAAGAAGTCCAATCCCTCCTTCTTCTTAGCTACACTATAGATTCCCGAAAGAGCATTGTACATTTTTTCAGCTCGCCAATCCAGCCACTTGGAAAAGAGTTGATCATTATCCCTCAATCCATCCCATGTGAAAGACGTATCTATTCCCGCCGCTGCTGAGAACTCCTTTTTACAACTCTCACAGAAGCAAAACTCCTGCCTCACAAAGGTATTGCCCAGTAGTATAATGCCAGCAATAGGAAACCGAATCACTTCCTCAGTAACACTTTTAAGATAAGCCCAGAAGGACTCCCTGGCGGGGCAGACATAATACTCGTTAGCCACACCGTTAGCATTATAAGTCTTATAGGAGGGATCCACACCATAGTAGTTGTCTACAAAGGTGTAAATAACCGCATAGAGCTTAATTCCTGCAGCCTCAGTAATCTTCGCAACCGTCGAAAAGAAGTCGCCATACTTTTCATGTATAGGAGCCACGTTACTTTCATATAAGGCAAAACCAGAATCATGCTTGGCGACTGCGGCAATCTGTTTCATATATCCCCCGAACGTTGCAAGAAAGGAGTCAGCGCTTTCCTCCTTCATAGTGTCAGGGCTCATTATAGGCAGAACATTCCGAATAAGCAAATTACGAACTTGCTCCATAGTTAAAGCCTCATAAAATTTTTACAGTTAATATATTAAGACGCAAATATTTGATAAATAGTTTACGTTAAACAAGAACACTTAATAGAAGTAATAGTAATGTTCTGTCTTATTAATTTTAACTAGGAAATCTCTATACCCACATATCTAGCCTAGTGACCCCAATGATTTTTTGGAAATCTATACCTATCGCATCCAACACCTGCTCAAAAGTAGATTTAAGGTACTCTTGATACTTTTCAGTATCAATCTCCTCTTTACTTGCAAGTTCCACCGGCCGTACACCATCTTTACCCCTGACCTTCACAAATGAGATTATATCACCAGGTTTAAGCTCCTTCCCATTCTTGGTAAGTTGCCTCGCCGCCTTTACGTGTTGCGGGGTAGTCTTAACATAGCTGTGAAGAGGTTTATTTATTTGTATGTGGAATGCAAACTCTTCTAGGCTGAATTCTTTGTTTTTTATTTTGTTGTAGCAGGTTCTCGCAATTTCTTGAATTTCTTTTTTGGCTTTGTCAAAGTCTTCTTGAGATTGGACCCGGCTTAGGGTTTCTACCATTTTGAGGAAGGATTCCTGGGCGAATTGGGGAGTGTTTCTCTTTTTTCCAGTGAGGCCCTTTATGTCCACGGAGCCATCTCTGAAGACTCCAAGATAATTCTTCTTACGGTCGGATAACGCTACGTAGCGGTATTCCTTATCCAATTCAAGGTCTATTTGGAGTTCCTTTTTGCTCCAGTTTCTGAGTTCTTCAATGGATTGGGGTGAAGGGTTTTTTATGAAGACGCTGTCGGTGTCGCCGTATATTATTTTCATTCCTAGGGATTTGGCTTTGCCTATGGCTCTCTGGATGGCGTATCTTCCGATGGCTGCGGTGCTTTCGGCTACTGGTAAGCAATAGAAGGGGAAGTGTTCGGCGCCGAAGACTCCGTAGCTGGCGTTTAGGTACACTTTTAGTGCTCTTTCGACTATGGAGTTCCATATTCGCTCCTCTTCTTTTAGTGTGCGGTCTTTGGATTTTGGTTTGAACCATTTTACGCGTATGTCTCTTAGGAAGCCTATTATTATGGAGGTTATTCCGTTGCGTTTTGTGCATACCCAGTGGTTTGTTTCTGGAACGATGTTTTTTCTGCATTCTGGATGTGGGCATCTTACGGTTTCGTAGCTCAGGTTGTATTCTTTTATGATGCTGGGATAAAGGGAGGCGAAGTCGAGTACTGCTACGTTGAAGTGGACTCCTGCCTCTGGTTCAACTACGATTGCTCCTCTAAACTTTTTGTCTTTGATGATTGCTTTGGTTTCGCCGATTCCTTTTATGCGGTTTATGTCTTCTGGGAGGGGTATGAGGTAGTTTCTTATGCGGTGTTCGTAGTAGAACAGGTTTTTTATCCAGGAAGATACTCCTTGTCTTGTTAGGTCTTCTGCGGATAGTCGGGAGATGCGCATTAGTAGGATGATTAGTTTCATGACTAGGTTGCCGTCGAATTGTGTTAGTTTGAGGGTGACTTGGGAGTCCCACCAGCAATAGTATGCGAGTTCTAGGAGGGATAATTTGTGGATTGATTTGTTGAGGGTGAGTTTTCCAACGTTTAGTAGGGCTTTTGATATGGCGTCCAGTGTTTCTTCTTTGTAGCGGTCTGAAAATGCGTAGACTTGGATGGATCGGTTGTGGAAGAATCGGTATAGGTCGATGTGGATGCTTGTGGTCATGTAGGCGAATTCGTTTGTTAGGATTATGGGTATTTCTTCTTTTTTGACGCCCAGTCTGACGGCTCTGTTGTATAGGTACCTTAAGTCGAAGTTGTCGCCGTTAAAGGTGATTATTATGGGGTATTCGCTCATGGCTTCGAAGGCCCTTTTTAACATTTGGGGTTCGCTGTTGAAGTATTCTATTTTGACATCTTGGGGTAGGCCTTTGGGCCGTTCTCCGGCTTCGACGTCTTCTCTCCTTAGGAGCAAAATTCTGTTCTCGTTTTCGCTGGAAACTATTGATATGCATATTACTTGGTTTTCTGCGGTTGATGAGTCGGGTATTCTGTCTTGGATGGGGGAGTAGACTTCTATGTCTATGGCGGCTCTTTTTATGTCGGGTACTGGGGTTAGGAATAGGGGGAGGAACTCGTCGAGCACATCTCTGAATTTGTTTGTTTCTCCTAGGGCGGTTTCCAATTGTTTTTTTATGGGGCTGGGAATTTCGGTGGTAGTTTTTATTATGTTTCCTTTTTCTATTTGGTAGAAGAGTCCGGGGATTATGTTTCTGTCGAAGATGAAATTGTCGTGATATCTGATTCTGGCTTCCCAAGCTTTGGGCAGAATTTCTCTTATGGAGTTGGTTTTGCCGCCTATGGCTAGTGGGTCTTTTGCCACAATTTTTGTCATTTTTACGGTTTTGTCGGAGAGCAAATCGTATTTTTCGACTTCTTCAAAGTTTAGTAAGCCTTCGTGGCTCATCAGTTTTTTATTCTGTCGTAATTTTTCGCAGTCAAGGTCGGAGTAGCAGTAGGGATGGTGGTTGGTATTATCATACCAGCAAAAGAGCTTTTTGGTTTTGGGGTCGTATAAACGCGCGAATGCCAGATTGCTTTTTCCATCGTACTCCACCGATAGAACTAAACCTGGACCGTAATTTTCGGGGCAAAAGTAGGGCAATCCCTCAAACTTTACCTCCACTTCTTCCTCCTCATCGCCACTCACCTCCTCATCAACTTCGGTTTCGATTTCCTCTATTTTTTCTTGAGAAGGTTCCTTTTTGGGCGTAGGTTCTTTTTGCATATATTTAAGAAGACCTACTTTTTCACTCATTTTTTGGTCTCCCAGCGTTTTTTCTTTGGCTAACACCCTTTGTGAATGAATTCCTTATATCAATTGGTAGATTTGAGGATAGAATCAAGACTATATTATTGAAGTGTGAGAAACATAAATAAGTCTAACCTAAGGTTAAAAAATTATTCATCTAAAAAACGGTGGACGTCAAAAATTAGACTTTTGTCCTCCACGATTTATAAGGGTGAAGAAGTTGAAATCAATTGAGTCGAATTCTAGAAGGATTATTGTTGCAAGATTAGAAAAAGGAGAGGATCTATTAGAGGCGTTAAGTGAATTAGCTAAAAAATATGAAATAGTTTCCGGCCTTTTTAGCGCCATTGGAGCTTTATCAAAGGCCAATATTGGTTTTTTTGAAGAGGGTGAATATAAATCCGTGAAGTTGGAATCAGATTTGGAATTGTTATCATGCATTGGAAATGTTTCCTACAGAGAAGGAGAAGTGATGGTCCACGCTCATGTTGTAGTAGGCGACCGGGAAGGAAAAGCTTTTGGCGGACATGTGCTTAAGGGATGCGTTGTTTCAGTCACTTGTGAAATATTTTTAGTAGAAATAGACAAAAAGATAACACGGGCTAAAGATAACGCCACAGGACTTTATCTTCTAGATTTTTAAACAAAGCTTATTATAAAATGTACTAAAAGGGGTAACAGCCATTGAGTGTTAAAAATAATTTTTTGAACATTCGTATAAAAAAGATTAAAAGCTTTATTTCTAAAAATATCTTTTAGAGTGATTAAAAAATCAATTTATAAACTTAGTTTACATCACTTACGTAATAGGAGGCTCACCATTGGCTGAAATTAAGTGGCGAGTGCTATTTGACGAAACGCAGAAAGAACGTGGGCGCATTACAACAAGTTATGCTGCACTCAAAGGAGTACTGGAAACTGAGGGTATTCAGAGTATAAGATTCGTTGATTTTCCAATCACGTTAGAGAAATTGAAGGATTTTGACGCTGTGGTATTCCCTTGTCCAGACCAGTCTAAACTGCAGCCGGGTGAAATCCGAGCGGTTTTAGATTACGTTTCCAGAGGTGGTGGCGTAGTTTTATTAAGCCATGCTGGCGGTGACCGGGGACTGAGAACCAATCTTAATGAGCTGGCTGAGAATTTTGGAATATCTTTTCAGAATAACCAAGTAACTGATGAGAGACAAAACTTGGGTTTGGAGAACCTACCAAAAATTACCAAGTTTAAGGATCACCCCGTCACAGAGGGAATAACAGAATTATGCTATTCCGCAGGTTGTAGCATAAAAATTGTGGGAGAAGCAGAAGCCTTAGCAATTACGAGTAGAACCGCTGAACCTCCAGATGCCATCATCCTAGCAGTTGCTAATTATGGAAATGGTAGAGTTGCCGCTCTAGGTTCATACGAAATTTTTAGAGATAGGATAATGGGTGGACTCAACACCTCGCAAAATATGGTTTTAGCAAAAAACATCTTTAGATGGATACTTACACCTTCAAAGCCCAAAGAAGCCCTTGCTATACTAGATAAGGAAAAGATTAGTGAGGCAGTAGTGGAACCTAGCGTCTCTACGGATGTTGCATCAGGTGAAGAGAGAATTAAACCCGTATTGACAGCGAGGCCTATGGAGGATATTTCAAAAGCTCCGCAGCCTATAGCCGCTGCGTACACCCCCCAAATTGACAAGTTAATGACCGAGGTTACAACCTTAAGAAAGAGGTTTGACGCATTCATAGATGAGTTTAGAGAGTTTGCTGCACGAGTGCTGAGTCAAGGTATTACGCCTTCTGAAACAATCCGGACAGTTACCCATTCAGTACCTGTATCCTCGTCTCTAATAACTGACGCTGCTAAACGTGAAGAACTAGAAAGCTTAAATTCAAGAATGCGCTCGCTCCAGAACCAGTTGGACTACATTACTAAAAGGTACCAGTCTGGAGCATTACAAAAAGCAGAGTACGCCGCCCAAAGAGCAAAAATTCGGGGAGAAATGAGAACTATACAACAACAGATAAATGCAATAACAGGAAAGACTGAGGAACTACTGCCTACTGAGGATTAAATACCTTTTAGTAAAATCAATCCTTCTACATTTTGGTAAACATTAATGAGAACCTGTCACTTGGATTGAGACAAGTGTGCTTCACAGAGAAACTATGAAAATGCCGTTCGTGGGAAAACTCCACTATTCTTTCATTTTTTTAAGGGTTTCATCTCTTTCAAAGGCTTTTACTTTGTTTCTTATCCAAGTGTTTATTACCGCTTTAGCTTCTGGCATCAGTGTTTTCACTTTATCAAACAGTCCTAGTATGAAGACTATAATCTCGTCTTTTCTCCAACGGTCTTCCTGTTTAAAGAAGAATGTTATGTCGTAACCTTCCTCAGGGTTCATAACGTTAAGTTTCTCCCGAACCAGTTCTCGAACCAGTTTACTAATCAGGTATTCTTCGAAGGCATCTCTCTTTTCAAAGTTGAGGGATAGTAGGGAGCTGTTAACTGTTTTTTGGCCTTTTCCACGCATAACCTTTACTTCTTTGCACTGTCCGACATCACATTTATTTTCGCAGAGTATACAGGGGTAGTCGCTGCCTCTGATTGCGCAGACATGCGGCTGCAAGTCTAAAAGGAACTCTAAGGCATCAGCTAGTTCTTCAAGTTCAATTATTGTAACTTCTTCGACCTTGTCAAACCTTTCATCCAGAGACAGAGTGTCTAATGGCTCATTCGGTGGTTTGCCATATTTTTCTCCCAAGGTATTTTCACCACGAGAAAAATATCAGAACTCGTATAGAATATTCAACCTAAAGCTATTTATTTCTTCCCAGCAACTTTTAAGAAGCGGTACTGCTTCGTTTGATTTATCCTCCCCGGAGAGGCTTTTTTATGGAGACTTATTTTTCCACTACGAACACCATAGATGAGGAAATGAATTTGAAGAATTCAGACCACAGACCTAATTTTAAGGCCCAAACAAACTTTTCTCATGCAAACTAAAAATTTTCTTGTCGAGAACTCAGATAAAAAAATAATTGTATACTATGTATCTTTTAGGTAACCAAAACCTAGAAATACAGCCAATTTTCTTATCATAATTAATGACAAACTTCAATCATTGTTTTTAAGCACTCAAAAAATTATGCGAAAAGCCTAACCTTTTGATGATATTACCGAATATGAAAATTGGTGATTTGGATATGCCAGTATTAAAGTACTTTGGCCACGCGGCATTCAAATTCTACTCGCCTAAGGTCAGCGTTATTTTCGATCCAGGTATAGTGAGTAATAAAGCATTGGTGCCCGAGTCTGAAAAAACAAATATTATCTGTGTATCGCATGAGCATAGGGATCATTTGGGTAACGCCGCCCAACTTTCCGCAAAACAAAAGGCATTCCTGCTGGGGGACGAGCAAACTATCAAAGTAGCCCTAAAGGAAGGCGCGCCGGAATGGCTTGTAAGGAAAATACAAAGCGGAGAAACCTTTGAGAGACCTAACATAAAAATAACAGCTCTGGAACTTAGGCACGGCCCATCCAGAGAGCCAATTAACACCCCCAATCTATGCTTCATAGTAGAAATAGACAAAGTGCGAGTAGCAAACCTCGGGGATGCCATGACTAAGGGACTATTAGAACAGTATCCAATCGATGTTTTGCTTATTGGAGTAGACGAAACAGAAGCCTTTAACAGTAGCCAATCACTAAACGCCATCGCAGACATTAAACCACAGCTGGCCATACCCATGCATATTAAAACCGAGCATGAAATAGACTACTTCTTTACCCATGCCCAAACCGTAGCTCCCAAAACCAATTTCAGGAAAATGAAGCCAGGTGATGAAATAAGAGTAGAATGGCTAGCAGGAACAGAGTTTAGTATAAGTTAGAATCTAAAAAGTAGAATTCAAGCGCCAACACACAATCAAAAAACCAATTTTGAGTGCAAGTAAAAAGGTTAAAGAATGTCGAAGTGTAATAAGATAAGTAATAATATAGAAAATGGTTGCGCCTAAATAATTAGGCGAGGGAAAGGCTGTGAGCGCAGAAGGAATAAAACTTAATGTGGATGTAACTGAGAACGTTGATTGCGTTATCACAGAGAAACATGAAATCAAAAGTCTAAATGTAAAAGGCGTCATTTCCGTAAACAACAATAGTTCGAAGAATAGAATATGGAATGCTGAGCTTCGATTAGGAGGCATCGAAACCACTTCCTTGAAGGAGAGTGTCATACCAGTTGGTGCAGTACAGGCAGGCAAAAAATGGACTATGGAGTATAGCGTACCTGTTGAGGAAACAGTACTTAAATTGAAGGAAGTAATAGACACCTGCTACGAAGATGATATAGTTAACTGGGCGCTGGTCTACCGTAGACCCATGCCCGTGAGTAGCACTATAACGGTTAGTAACCCCACAGACGCGTACATAGACAGGGTAAAGGTTAGAAAGTTCATACCGAAGGGTTTTGGAGATCCAGAAATAGAACCGCCTAACACGGGAACCGCAGAATTTGAACCTGAAACGAGGGAAGTTGTATGGAAGAACTTCGAACTATCTCCGGGAAGTGAAGCATCACTAGTCGTTAAATTTAGCGTTACCGCAGAGTCCATAGACCCAATTGCTGCGGGCAAAGTTATCGCAGAGTACCACATTAAGGATAGAACCAGATCGCTCCTCAATCCTGACATTATTTCTGTTTCTGACAGCAGATTTGCGCTGGAACCGGCAGAATCCCCCAGCCAACCATCAACTTGGGATTGCACACTCGAATTTATGAACACCAGCGAATTTCTGCAAAGGCTTCTCAAAGTGGAAGTCTTCCAAATAAAAGGAGAAAAGAAGGAGCCACTCCTTGTTCTGGAGCCCAACAAGGATATTCCACCAAGGCAATCTTGGGAATACAAATTTAGCATAAAAAGTCCTACAATCCCAGTTTTTGAAACAAACGTCGATTACAAAGTGGTTAAAGAGGTAACACGACACGTATATGCCAAGATTACAAAGGAGGACACTATACTACCAGTGGAGAGGATTCTGGTTGAGAAAACATTCACCCCGCCCCAAGTTGATGCCTACGACAAAACACCTATGACTGTAACGGTACAAGTGTCAAATGTTGGCAGCGCCCAGCTGGATCAGGTAACAATCTACGACACCATTCCAGAAGACTTCAAACCCCCAGCACATGAACGCGTAAAAGTTTATGTAAATGAAAAGGAGTTATCTCAAGGCATAGAAATCATAACCAATCCCAACGACGATAATCCTGCAACAAGACACGGATTCACGGTTTTTGTCAGGAACCTGAAAAACTTTGTGGGTGGATTAAATCCCGGACAGTATGTAAAATTTGTTTACCCCATTATGGCTTGGGAGCCAAAGCCTGAGAAGAACTATACAACCCCACTAAGAGCAACGGCAAACACAACATCACCAGGACCCAATGTAGAATACTTGGAGCTGGAAACAAACCCTCCAAAAATTGGAATCAAATATACTCGACGCGCTGTAAGAATATACAAAGAGGCTATATCTCCGGGCGCAAAAGCAGGACAACACATAATTCCACTGGCAATAGTGAATACCGGAGAAGTTTCCATCGCAAACGTCACAGTAAAGGACTTTGTAGCCCCCGGTTTCAGTTTGGTGGAGTGGAAACCAGAGGAAATGCCGCCAAAAGTTACTGAAACTATCGACGGCTTAGTGCTTACATGGAAATTTATGAGAATAGAGCCGGGACAGGAGATTTCACTATCCTATACTGTTGAAGGCGAAGGCAAATATACTAGGAAAGAGCCCCAACTTTCAATCGAGTAAATTTCCATTCTCTTTTTTATTTGTCCTCCACATACCGCTCCCAAAAAATACAGACAAAAATATGATTGGTATTAAACATGTATAAAAGTTAATTGTTCAAGTAGAGGGGCCTTAAAATCAACCGCCTTTTGGAAAGAAGCGAATGATGTTAGATCAGTCCCCTACGAACTAAACACACATACGCTAAAGCATTTTAGACAAATGATGAAAACCAAATTTTTTCATTGTAAACGTACATACGCTTATGCGTTTTAGATAAAGAATGAAAACCTCAAGTTTTTCATAACAAACCAACATAAGCTTCGCGTTTTAGATAAAGAATGAAAAGCTTTTTCATAACAATACGTATCTAGGTTTTGTTTAGAAAATCAAATAATTTCAATGTTATTTTTGTTCCTCTTTCGCAGAAACGGCAATTATTTCTGCGAGGGCTTTGAGAGTTTCACTTATTCTCTGGTCCACCCTTGATGAGGACTCTTCAAGTGTGGTTTGAAAACCCTTTATAATTTCAGCTATGTCCATCATAATTCCTTGGAGTGTTTCCCATTTCTCTTTTTCACTTTTGACTAACGCCTCTAACTGTTTACTAACCTTCTCCAGTTTCTGTGACATAACTTCAATGGAAACTGTTCCCTCCGCAACTAGTTTACGGATATTTCTGAGCTCTTTATCTATGGCAGACATGTTACTTGCTACATTCATACTTAGATTTACTATGTCAGAATTTAGGGTGTTTAAACCGTCTACCACCCTTTTCAAAGATTCCACTGTGGGAACCTCACCCGCCGGTGTTTTGATGGCCTCAATCTGAATTTTAACTTTCTCTTTTTCTTCTGACAAATGCCAGCCCTCAAAGGAATTGTGTTTTATCTGGATAAATTAAGTATATCATAGGAAAGCTAAAAGTCTTGCCCAAAGTGTAAGGATTTCAATTAAAAACACCTTTAGGAGTAATAATAATCTATGATGTGAACAAGCTTCTTTAGGGAATCTACAAGAATAGTTTAATAAACAAGTTTATAGCTAAAATTTTTAAAAATAAGCCCTAAGTAGAAGACTCGCTTTTGGAAAGGGAGTAGACTCCTAATTTTAAATATTTACAGGAGGTACAAACTTTTCCCAAGTTAAAAATAACAAGAGAAGTTGGGAAAATCTACACGGCCAAATAACAAAATATACAAATCTCACCTCGCATTTGAATGTCTGGGTGATGCAGATTTATTCGATTCCATCTCCCTAATAAAGCTTCAAATCGTGAAAGAAGCCCTATAAACACCCCCCTTTTTGAGGCGAAATCGAACGATTTTACATCACCTGAATGTCTGAATCAAAAAAATTATAATTGGAAAAATGCTAGATATAGATAAACATAGAGAGGTAAGTGCAAGTGCAGGGAGCCGGTTCCGACAGATTTATAATAACCGATGTCAAGGTGGTAGGTACTTGGGATTGGACTAGGAGTGCAAAGTGTATCGTGTGTAATTTAAAAGTGAAAGAGGAAGAAAGGGTAGTTTATTGTCCTTTTTGCGGGCTCCCAGCACATCGCGACCATCTTTTGGAGTGGTTGAAGATAAAGGGCTTCTGCCCTAATTGTGGAAAACCACTAAACATTAGAGAAGTTAGAAAATGGTGAGAACAAAATGATAGTGAAGATAGTTTCTGCAATTGGTGGCGAAGTTTTAGAGTTTGATGTAAGTGAAGATACCGAAATAGAGACTCTAAAGTCTCAGGTAGCTAAGAAAAAAAGAGTTCCCGCTTCCACTTTAATCTTAGTATATAGAGGGCAACAACTTGAAGATGGTACCACATTAGGAAAAGCCGGCGTCCAACCCTATGACAAACTATACCTAGTTACACGCACAGAGGGAGGGTAACCGTTCTGACCCCCCGTTAACTTTGCGTAACTTTGGGTCTTCCTCCCTCAAGTTTCATGGGGAGGCTTTCGCCCGGGGAACGGTTGAGGCAGGCACATCTCCTCTGTTTTCGGTGGGGGATGTTCCCGGTTGTGACCCTGCCCTCTTTTTGGGCTTTTTCGAACTTCCCGCATTCCGTGCTGAGGAGTCGGCTGCACTACACAATGTATGTGTGTGGTTGTTTTTTGAGGAATGATGGGTTTAATAGTTTTTCTTTAACGTTAACTGTTGGGAGTTTCTCAAGCTAACAAACTTTCTAAATAGAAGCAGTTTTAATACCCCACAAAAAGCCTCAACCTTAAGTTGCTATTTTTAAAACACTAGACCGCGTTTGTCTCCCCAAATATATTTTTAAACTTATAATTCAAAATAGATACTGTATAAGTTAACTCCTCCCCTTAGGGGTTAGTATCTGCTTAAAAAAGGCAAGTGTATTGGTGGGATCAAGATACTATCAGATGAGGAATATGAGTCAAGACTAGTACAAGAAGCTAAAATAATGGAAGAAGAGGAACCATCCTTTCATCCAGTTGATGGCGATTTGAGAAGGTGGGCTGGATTTATTATAGGCACGGGAATATACGATGGAGGGGTATTTGAGATAGAGATAATACTTCCAAGAAAATTCCCCTACGAACCTCCAAAAGTAATTTGGAAAACGAACATTTGGCATCCCAATATATTTCAAAAAAATGTGTGTGTAAATATTCTTGGCAAGGACTGGCTACCCACTATGAGCATGGCAGGCGTTGTAGAGACTTTAAGGAATCTTCTTAATTACCCAAATCCTAACTCTCCCCTTAATACGGAAGCAGCCAGACAAATGAATAGGAATCTGGAGGAATTCAGTAAGACCGCAAAAGAATACGTTAAAAAGTATGCTACTTGGGACCGTCTCAAAAAGTAATCCTTTTTTTACTGTCGTACCTTACTTTTTGTGAGGAATTAACCTTGGAAAAAGTTGAAGGTAGGTATCATCGGCAGGAAATACTTGAAGGGTGGAATCAGGGGAAAATACAGCAATCTACAGTACTCATAGCAGGAGTTGGCGCATTAGGTTCGATGGTTGCAGTTTTCCTATCATTAATGGGTATAGGAAAATTAATACTGGTAGATATGGATACAATTGAATTATCTAATCTCAATCGCCAGCTTTTATTTACTGAAAAAGATATTGGCGAATTTAAAGCCAAAATAGCCGCACAAAAACTTAGAGAGATTAATCCGAGTATCCACATTGTAGATCTGAGTAAAAATTTGACTGAAGTCCCCCGTAAATATTTTGAGGAAAGTGACGTAATTGTAGACGGACTTGATACCTTCGAGGCTAGACGTTGGCTGAACTCATTATGTGTTGGTTTAAAAAAACCTTTAGTGCATGGGGGGATGTATGGATGGTACGGCAACATTCAGGTCATAATACCCTACCGGACTCCCTGCCTTGAATGTCAACCTCTTCTCCCGCGTGAAAGATTCCAAAAATCGTGTACACCCCCGGGGAAGAAGAGGGAAAATGTTGAACCTCCAAAGTTCCCCGGAGTTTCAACAATTAGCGCTGTCCTCAGTGGCATTCAAGCGCAAGAAACCATCAAAATATTACTAGATTTACCTACGCTGATTGACAATTATCTATTTTATGATGGGTTAAGCCAAAGCTTCACCACAATCAAACTCGAAAGGAACCCTAAATGTATCATCTGTAGTGACGAATACAGATTGGAAGGGATAGAATATGCAATTGACAAAAAAGAAACTATTCGAGAACTAAAAAACCGTCTTACTGCAACTTTAGGATTAGTTGCTCCTATTAGGGTTATCCACAAAACTAGGTTTGTTGAAGACGATACAAAAATTGAAGATATGGATCTTGCCTCGGGTGATCTACTTTTCGTATATGACAAATCTCTGGGAAAACCTCTGAAACTGAGAGCCAAAATATCATAGTTTTCGATTGGAACCGAAAAAACAAATCGGGTCATAAAAAGTTTTTAGTGCACCTTGGGATTTGGGGATTTTTTTTGAGGATAATTCCCCTAGGGAAAAGAGGTCTCTGTTCCCATTGGAAATAAGCCCTATTAAGGCTCCTTTCTGGAAAAAGAAGGAACAATAAAGGAAAGAGAACCACAAAGGAAACCG